>DNXU01000489.1 GCA_003505715.1 Cyanobacteria bacterium UBA8803
GAAGGACCACCCAAGCTCAACTCACCTTTAAAGATAACCGTTGTGGCAGCCTCATCAAATAAAACGGTGTAGTCCTCTCCCTTAATTTCCTGAATCATATCTTCTCTCCTGGTATTTTTAATTACAAATAGTCAAATAATTTTGGATTTTAGATTTTAGATTTGTTGATTTGAGATTATCTCTAAGAATGAATCCGGGAACTTGTTCTTTTAATTCAAAATCTAAAATCTAAAATCGGCATAGTCAATTTTTACATTGAATCCCTTAGACTTTAACCTGAGCCATGGTAGTGATAATGGTAACTGAGGACTCTCCTGGAACAGTCTCTAGCTTCCAGCCTATTTTAGCGGAGTAGTCATTAACCATCGTCAAAAGACCTAAACCTGAAGATTCGCTTCCCTCTTCAGCACTCTTTTCAATCTGGCTGATATACATATCATTCGGATCGGATGAGAGTAGTTCTTCAATGAATGCTTTTAATTTATCTACTTCTCCTGGTTTAACATTATTGGTTGCAAAGATTACTGCCGTTACATCATCCTGTTTTTCTAAAAAATGAATGCCAAACTTAACCTTATTCTTAGACTGCTCATCGTGAAATTTCATGGCATTTTCTAAGAGTTCATTGGCAACATAGCTGACGGCATTTTTGCTCTCTTTGAGCCGCTGCTCATGATCGGCTTCATCTTCATCTACAGGCAAGAAATTGGTAAAGTAATCGGCAACGAAATGAGCAGAAAGGCGATTGTTGCGCCAGCGTTTCTTAATAGGAAGGGAGCTAGGGGAGAAGGTAAGTTCGAGAGAATCTTCTTCAGGTAGAAAATTTTCGACAAAATCACCAAATACTTGGTTCATTTCTATACAGTCTCCTAGTTTTTGATCGGAAATATCCAATTTATCATGATTTTAGGCTGCGGTTTGGATCTTGAGCATTAGGATGCTGCTTTCGAGTCCATGCCCACAGTTCTAAGCGTTTAACAAGGCTGCTGGCGATCGCGGTAAATCCGGCAGTACATCATCCTCTCGCTTGAGGACGAGCATTGTAATGTCATCAAATACTTTTTGTTTACCAATATGCTGCCGCACATCAGCAATTACAGCATCTTTGATAGTTTGAGCAGATTTATGCCAGTTTTCACTAATTACTTCACAAAGTCTTTCTATACCGTACTGTTTTTTATTAATATCTTTTGCTTCTGTAATTCCATCGGTATAAAGTACCACTCCATCTCCCGGCTGTAACTCCAAAGTAGTGTGACTGATAAAATCAGCAATTTCACCATCTAAGCCAATCGGAAAGCCCAAATTTATCGTATCAATTCGTTCTACTTGGCCACCCTTGTCGATTACTAAAATCTCTTCATGCTGTCCGCTAATACTGATTTGCCCTTCAGCATAGTTGGCAATGGCTAAGGTTAGACTTTTATCAGAATTCATCCTTTGCACATTTTTATAGATTGTGCGATTCAGCGTATCTAAAAATCTGACTGGATCGACTTCCCGAATTTCTTTCAAAGTGCGAACAGCAGTTTGAACCATCAGCATTAGAATACCGCTTTCTAATCCATGTCCAGTAACATCACCAATACCTAGCGTGACTACGCCATCTGTATGTAGGACATCATAGTAATCTCCACCCACTTCATCAGCAGGTTCCATGAATCCAGCGATATCGAGTCTTTCGATTTCCAATTCTTCTGGTTTAGGTAGAATCATCTGCTGGAGCTGACGGGCGATATTAAGTTCTGCCCCCATCCGTAAGTTTTGCTCTTTCAGGTGTTCCTTAAGCAAGGTTGTTCGCTTTAAATCTTCTAGAGATTCATATAGCTCGCTGTTTTTAATTTCAAGTTCTGCAATTAGTTCATTGCGGCTTTTTTCCTCGATAATAGACTTGATTTGAGCGAGCGTATCGTTATTAGGTAACTGGCAATTACGTAAACTTAGAATAGCCTGTATACAATACAACTTGTTTTTTAAAGTGAGGGTGTGAACTTTGCTAAAGAAAGGATTTATAAAGTTGAACTCTGGCAAAGATTGCTCTGATTTGAAGTTTAGCCATAGTGCCGAATTGCCAACAGCTGTGTTAAGTTCAAAGTCGATACTAAAGGAAATAGGAGATCTATATAGTGAACGACACATCTCAGAAATTGCCGTAGCTACTCGCGTAGCCACAATGGCATCTTCAGCCAGCAATCTCACCACATTAAAAGCCTTTTTGCGGATCTCATTAATGGGAAGTTGATGATTAATTGCAATGCTACCTAGTTGGATCATTTTCTATACCTTAGAGCTACACAAGTTGCATCATCATGTTGCTTATCAAAACGCCGTACCATGTTTCGAGAAATGGTCTGGGCGCTTTCATAGAGAAGCTGAGGGTAGTGATTGAGATCAAAATGGTCTTTAATTCCATCAGTATAAAGTAAAACAATATCCGATTTGTTTAACTGGAGTTTTTGCTCTACAGGTGTGCGCAGATGGCTCCCAATGATGCCTTCCGTTGAGTAGAACCGCATTAAACGGCTACCGAAAACTCGCAATGCTGTATTGCCAACTCCTGTATAAGATAACTCACTTGTTTCTAGATTAAGTACACTTAAACCTGCGGCAGCACCGCGAGTTCCTTTGATTTCTGTGTGGAGTTGATGTAGAGTTTTCACTACATCATCACTCCAAATTTCTCTTAAGCAATCTTCAATTTGACGAGCAACTAGATAAGCATCGCGTCCATGTCCGAGGACATCGACAATTGCTATAAAAAGCAGTCCTTCTCGTTCCTCAATAATTACCGTGTCTCCACTAAACCGCTCACCGAAGCAAGGACGGCCAAAGCAGGCAAAATCCAAATTATCTAACGCTTTTGTAGACATTCATTTTCTCAGTAAATATTAATTTAATCAGTTTTAACGCCACTTTCTAATCGTCACTCTTGTTCCTTTTTCCAGGACAGAATTTATTTCAAATTCATCCATCATCCTTTTCACTCCTGGTAATCCTAATCCTAAAGTACCGCTTGAGCTAAAATGATCTGCCATTGCTTGCTCCACATTCGCAATTCCAGGGCCTCGATCTTGGGCAGTAATTTCAATTCCTACCCGATAACCCTTTTGGGTGGGAGTGATAATAACTTCACCCTTTGCCGCATATTTAAGGATATTGCGAGCCAATTCTGAAACCGCAGTAGCAATCATTTGGGCAGCATTACGATCGAAGCCAATCGCATCAGCTACTCTTTTGGCTTCTACAATTGAGCGGGTCAGGTCTGACTCACTCTTGACTAAAATCCAAATCTGGTTCGGTTGATTCATCTAATTCATTTAAGTCATTTATTTCTGCTTGGCTCGATTTTTCAGGTAATAGATCTATATCATGCTTTAGCGGTCGCAGGGTATTCATCAGTTGCAAAGCATCATCAAGATCTAATGCAGCATTAATGCTATCAATCTCAGCATTCAAATCTACTAGAGCAGATACGACTCCTGGTTGAAAACCAGTTAGGATAGTTTCAACACCCATGATTGTCGCCATCGACAAAATGCGCTGGAAAGCTTCAAAGTCTTCCAGATCCATAATCTCTACGCCTGAGAGATCGATAATAACACCTCTAGCTCTAGTAGTATGCAGCCGTTCTAGCAAATCTTTACGAAACTGGTAAATTACCTCTTCAGTCAGTTCTATTTGAATAGAAGCAACCAGGCAACCTTGCGATAATTGTAACGGTATGCGCTGAACATCGCCACCTTCCATATAGTTAATTAGCCTTGGTAATTCGCATTCCTAGACGCTGAAAGGCTCCTTCCAGTGCATCCATCATAGTAGCAGTAGTCTTCAGCGCACCGATATCAATGCCGAGTTCGATCATAGTTTCAGCGATCGAAGGTGAAATACCACTCAAAGTTGATTCGCAGCCCATCAAGCGGGTAGCTTTAGCAATTTTAATTAAGTGATTGGCTACAGCTGTATCTACCACTGCTACTCCACTAATATCTAAAATAAAGACGCGGGCGCGGGTACGAGAGATTGAACTTAAAACAGCATTTCTAATATCTAAAGCCCGCTTGGAGTCTACAATTCCCACCAAAGGCAGTAGTAATATATTGTCCCAAATCTGGGTGACTGGTGTAGACATTTCCATTAAAGATTTACTTTGGGCAGCGATCGTATCGTTGGACATAATGGTGTACACTTCGCAAACGATGCCCGTATCCAGATGCAGAACTTTGGCTACTGCATCTGTTGTTGCTACCTTTTCTTTAGCATTAGCGCTTTTGTCTTGGATGATCTCAGAAATCAGATTATGAAATATGGTCATCCCTGCGAAAAACATCGTCATTGAAAGTCCGATCCGGGCATGAGTTTCCCCAATTATGCGTCGATGTTGCACGTATTCATCATCTACATGGCCAGCTAAAAATTTTTGCCAATGAATATGCTGCATTTTCTGAGCATGTTTTAGCAGTTTTGGATCAGAGAAAAACTGCTCGTACTCAGGCTGTTCCATCAGCCAGCGATAGAAATCATCCATCATCTTATCCATCTGCGGTAACATCAATGGCTCTAAAGATTTGATGCTTTCTAAATCTTTCTCAGAAATCTCGTACAACTTCCGTAATGATGAGGCATCTCTGACATCGCCAGCAAAATGGAGATAGTTTGTCTCAAACTGCATTTGGTATTACTCCTGAATATTTTTGAGTTTTCAACTCTATTGCTTTAATTGATTGATTATGATCTCCAAAGCTTTCTTTTGTCTATCTAATGGTGGATGAAAATATAGCGCAAATATAATTAATTGTCAACGACTGTTATTATACATTTTGCAAAAAACAATTATGGTAAAATTAATCTTTTTTACTTTAGTAAAATTAAAGTCATAAACTAGCAAGAAGCGAACAACTTACCTAATCTCAAAAATCAATCCATCCCCCAGTTGTAAATTTACAATCATATAACTAAGTAGGTATAAAAAAATAAAATAAATATGGCTAAATAGATATAGAAAATTTTATTGGTAATCTTTGCTTTATTTAACTGTCTCTAGTCCAAGAAGGCACAAGACAATAAAGCCTGCACAGTAAGCTTTTTATCCTTTTTCAACTGGATAGTTATCTTCGCCGCGCTGCACTAGTTAATTTGCTTCAATTTCTTGAATAGTTCCCTTTCTCCTGTTCCCTGTTGCCTATATCTAAGATGAACTTTCTGCTAAGCTGCACGGGATGATAGCAGTCGCTCGGCGAACGCATCTACTACTCCATCAAAAATGCTAAGGGAGTTTTCTACCATTGTGTTGAGGGTATCTAGCAATGGGTTAATCTCGCAGATTTCCCAACAACATACACGCGGATCTTTAACTAATGTTTCGTTGAGAAGGCGTGCTTCTTCTACAGAAATGCCGCCTGGTGCTGGCGTCCCTGTTCCCATGCAAACGGTGGAGTCCATACTATCCACATCAAAACTGACGTAGATCAGATCGACACCATGCAGTTTGTCGAGGCATCGTTGTGCCACCACGTCTGCCCCCACCCGCCGCACCTGCTTGGTAGTCATATTGAGGATATGATGGGTTTCAATCAAGTAATCTTCTGCCTCTTCTGTATCCCGCACTGCCACATACACCAGATCCTCAAGGCTGAGGTTCGGGCTGTCAGACAATCCCAGTGCTTTACACAGATTCCAAAGTTCGATGGTGTCCGGATCGAGGTCATTAATTTGTTTTTCCAAGTTATCCGTCGCTGTAGCAATTGCCACTGGCATCCCATGCATATTTCCCGATGGTGTCGTGTACGGTGAGTGAATATCAGCATGAGCATCAATCCAGACTACTCCTAAGCGCCGATGAGGAAAAGCTTTTTTGATGCCAGCGATCGTTCCTGCCGCCGTCGAATGATCACCCGCCAGCACGATCGGGAGTAGTCCAGTTTGTAAGGCTTGGGCTACCAAATCTCTGGTGCGGGTCAACACTTGATATAACCTGTCTATGTACTTAGCGTGGTGGTGTTTGTGTCCCAATACATCTGCCCAGTTTTCCGTCTGTACTCGCAAACTATCTAGACTCAAAATGCCATTTTCAGCGTGCATTCGGGCAGTCTGTTTCTGAATTGCGGCGGTTCTTAGTGCAGCTGTTCCCATCGATTGACCTCGAGTTCCTGCTCCCAACTCGGAATCAACCTCAATCAGGGCAATGGACGAAACTTCTGCAACTTTGGCGTATTGCAGCAAAATCTTTTTGAAGCTACGTAGTCCCGCGATCGAAATTTTCAAATCTGAGCCATGAGCCTGACTAGCAATGAACTCCTCAAAATCAATTTCACCATCGTTGTCTAAGTCAGCTTTTCTGACTAACGCTTCAATCTGGGTATCGCTGGCTGTGGTGTGGAAACAGCGAAGGGTTTGAGTAAATTCATCAATAGATAGTTTGCCACTTTTATCGATGTCAATCAGTTCAAATATTTCCTGTAAATCTGCCGTAACATCTAAGTCTTTCCGACTTGCCATCCACTCAACAAAGGAGTCCCGTGTCACAAATCCATCATCATTAATATGTTTTAGAAGATGGGTGCGATCGCTCAGAGAAATGCCTTTACCAAGTACTTCCAGAGCCTCTGTAATTTCCTGCTCTGAGATCAAGCCATCCCCATTGGCATCAAACAAATTGAAAACTCTTTCAAATTCAGCAAGCTGTTCTTGAGGGATATCTGTGGTAGTCGCCATAGGATGGATACTAATCATGTTTTTGTAAGTTCAGACCAAGATATAACATATTTTAGAAAGATTTTTTACAAGTTTCTCTTAAAATTAAAAAATTATATTCTAGATTTAATTTCCTACCAAAAGTACCCTCTTATTTAAATAAGATTATTCATGAATTTGCCAAAAATCGCAAGCGAATCCATCCAGAATTGGAATTCCGAAATAAAGCTTTTAGCTATAAAGTATTAAGTAATAATTGAGCAGGTTACTTACTTTTGCACATTACCACTTACAATGGGTTTGCGCCCAGAACCTGATAATAGAGTACTAGTGCAAGAAGGCAGAAGGAAAGAAAGCCTGTACAGTAAGCTTTTTATCCTTGTTCAACTGGATAGTTATTTCCGCCGTGCTGAACTAGTGTTGCGCTGCGTCAAGGTCGCAGCACCCCAACAGCTACTAATCTCGCTGCTGGATTTTACCACCCTTATTACTGAGCACGCTTTCTTTTAATGGGCAATAGGTGGTAATATAGCCCATTTATTTGATTCCTAAAGAAACAATAGAGTAGAGTGGGGGAACATGTCAAGTTTACACTTAGCACTCAAGTAGGTTGAGTCGAGCTCATGAGACCCAAACTACAAATTACCGTCCTGCCTGATGTCTATTTAGACTGGGTATCTGCCGTCTTAATGGTTAATATCGAGTAGTATGAGACGGAATAAAGAGTTGATTCATAGAGAAGATACTACAGATCGCGTATTTATTTTTCTAGAGATTTTTGGGCTTGAAGGCGGCATTCAGTCTTACGTCAAAAATCTGTTACAAGCTTATCTATCCCACCAGCTTCAGACCGACTGTCCAACGACTACTGAAGTATTTTTGCTCAGGGATAGTCCGGCTTGCGATAATCCTTTAGATGTGCCTCCACTTAAATTTCATTACCTCAAAACTAAGCCTCCCCTGCTAGGGCGTCTGAGGTTGGCAGTTGCTTTGGGGCGCTGTTTGTGGCAGCGACGCCCGCAGCATGTATTCTGCGGCCATATTAACCTAGCACCTCTGATTCAACTACTCTGTCAGCCCCTAGGTATTCCTTATACAGTTCTGACCTATGGCAAAGAGGTTTGGTTACCCTTACCCAAAGCCCAGCGTCAGGCTTTAGCATCAGCTACAGAAATTTGGACGATCAGCCGCTACAGTCGCGATCGCGCCTGTGTGGCAAATAACCTAGACCCGAACAAGGTCAAGCTACTACCCTGCATAGTTGATGGAGAAACCTTCACCCCCGGACCCAAGCCACCAGCACTAATGGCTCGATATGGTCTACAGGATGCTAAGGTACTGATGACAGTAGCGCGGTTATGGTCTGGAGATATTTATAAGGGCGTTGATGTCACGATCCGGGCCATCCCCCAAATCGCTCAAATTTTCCCAGAGGTGAAATACTTAGTAATTGGCCGAGGTGACGATCGCCCCAGACTAGAACAACTAGCTATAGACTTGGGTGTTGGCGATCGCGTAGTCTTTGCCGGGTTCGTCCCCACCGCCGATCTACCCGACCATTATCGAGTAGCTGACGCCTACATCATGCCCTCTCAAGAAGGCTTTGGCATCGTCTATTTAGAAGCAATGGCTTGTGGTAAACCAGTCTTAGCTGGTGACGCCGATGGTTCCGCTGATCCCTTACAAGACGGACGCCTAGGCTGGCAAGTCCCCCATCGAGATCCGGATGCTGTAGCAGCAGCTTGTATAGAAATGCTGAAAGGGGAGGATCGGCGCTGTGACGGCCAATGGTTGCGAGAACAAACCCTCATTATCTTTAGTAAAGATGCCTTTCCAGACCGATTAAAGCAACTGATTGTGAAGGGATGAGGAGGTGAGGGG
>DNXU01000221.1 GCA_003505715.1 Cyanobacteria bacterium UBA8803
TTTCAAGATAGATCTCAGATTTATCGGCTAACTTTCCACACTTCTGTGTTGCGTCCTCTAGGCTTTTAGCCTGCACGGGTTCTGACGAGGTTTCGGAGATCGCTTCCATCTCCTCATCCGCGTCCTTTAGGTAATCCTTTGGTTTGGTAATTTTTCACCCTTTAATTACTGGGAGGTTGCTTGGGATTTTTAGACCCCAGAAACTGAGATTTTATCTCCTCCAGTTCGTGATCAATTTGACTTTTTGTTTTTGCCGCACTGGCAGAGCCAGCATTGGAAGACGCTGCTTTTGGAATTGGCTTTTTAGGACTCGGACTGCCGAGAAGTTCAGATTTCAGTTCTGCTAATTCGTTATCAATGCCACTACCATACTTAGTCGCCGCAGGTTGGGACTTCGCCGGAGATGGAGGTGGAGGAGCCGGAGCCATGGGTTTCTGAGGCTTAACCGGGGCTGGGGGTGTTTGGGGATGCAAATCTTTAAGTATCTCGGCAGCAGATTGGTAGCGTCGGTTAATCGCACTCTCCAACATCTTGTCTAGGATACTAGCCAAGCGATCGCTAATGGGACTGCGCAACGCCTGCCGCCATACCCAGGCTCCCTCACTACCGTCAAATAGATCGAAGGGGTGCATCCCCGTCAAAAGATGGATACAGGTAACGCCAAGACTATACAGATCGCTGGCAAACACGGCTCGGCCAAGGGTTTGTTCGGGCGGGACATAACCCATGGAACCAATGACAGTTCCCGGTTGGGCTAAAGCCGTACCCGTAGCCACTTTGGATGCGCCAAAATCAACTAAAAACAGTTGCTTATCACTTTGGCGGCGAATAATATTTTCGGGCTTGATATCTCGGTGAATGACATGATGTTGGTGAACGAATTGTAAGACGGGCAATAAGTTATCCAGCAGTGCCCGAATTTGAGCTTCTGGAAACGGCCCGCAGCTGGCTAGTTCCCTAGCCAAGTCTTGTCCCTCGATAAACTCTTGCACTAAATACTGTTGGTTATCTTGGGAAAAATACGCCAGCAAATCAGGAATCTGAGGATGTTGCCCTAACTCATCTAGTCTTATGGCTTCTTGGTTGAATAACTCTGCGGCTTTTTGGAGAGTGCTGGTGCCTTGAGCTTGGGGTAAAAATTGCTTAATCACGCAGCGCGGTTGAGAGGGTTTATCCTCATCAACGGCTAAGAACGTCCTGCCAAAGCCACCCTGTCCCAGCGGTTTAATCGCTCGGTAACGCTCCTTGAGCAATAATTTCCATCCGCAAGCGAGACAGAATTTCGTCCCGGCTCCATTCTGAGGCATTGGACAGCTGGGATTGAGGCAGTAGCTCATAGCAATTGTTCGCGGTTTGTGGTTTCATCTCTATGATGCCTCGAACAAGAGCTAACGGTGGCAGCGGCTTGGGAGTTGAGGTTGCGATCGCTCTTAGGGGGTTCCAGATGAGTTGGTATTGGTATCATAGGTACAACTTACGCAGAGCCTCTATCCTTAGTTTAACAGCGGGAACAAGTCTGTTCTTGCGCTCGGTAGAGGTAGCTCTCATCCAGTCTTGTGTTTAGCTCGCTTGTCACCCCGTCAACAAAATTTGTCCCCTTGGGCTAAACAAAACAGTCCACACGGCTTTCATTTGGAGAGAGTTTTATGATTGTCTTATCTGGAATTACTATCCAAAGCAAGATCTATGAAAGTAGATCCTCTTTAGTGTATCGGGGGACTAGAGAGGTAGATGCTCGAGAGATCGTCATCAAACTGCTTAAGCAAGATTATCCGTCTCCCCAGGAATTAACGCGCTACAGGCAGGAATATGCCATTACCCGGTCTTTAGATGTAGAAGGTGTAATCAGAGCATACAGCCAACAGGACTACCAACGTACCCTCGTCATTCTTTTAGAAGATTTTGGAGGGGAGTCCCTGGAGTATTGGATACAGCAGCGCCCAGAGACTTTCTGCCCCATGTCTGTATCCAATTTTCTTCCTCTTGCCATTAATCTCAGCAAAATTTTAGGCAGAATCCATGCTGCTAATATCATCCACAAAGACATTAATCCTGGCAACATCGTCCTCAATCTAAATACTGGCATTGTCAAAATCATAGACTTTGGGATTGCCACTCAATTCAGCCGCACCAATCCCACGTTTAAAAGCCCGCATGTATTAGAAGGCACCCTTGCTTATCTCTCTCCAGAGCAGACCGGGCGGATGAATCGTTCGGTTGATTACCGCACCGATTTTTACTCGCTCGGAGTAACGTTCTACGAATTACTCACCGGACAAGTGCCGTTTCCGACAACGGATGTCCTGGAACTCGTCCACTGTCATCTTGCCAAACCCCCTATACCACCGTGTGAATTGAATCCTCAGATTCCCAAACCAGTTTCAGACATTATCTTGAAACTGATGGCAAAAAATGCCGAGGATCGCTATCAAAGTGCTTGGGGCATCAAAGCGGATTTAGAGGATTGTGCTGATCAACTAGAAACAAGAGGTCAAGTTAATCCCGTTCAACTGGGTCTGCAAGATGTTTCCGATCAATTTCAGATTCCACAAAAACTGTATGGTCGGGAGGAGGAGATCTCAGAACTATTAGAAGCGTTTGAGAGAGTAGCAGGGAGAGAGGATGCTGGGAGGCAGAGACGGGGAGACACGGAGAGCGATAGTACCTCTGTGTCTTCTGAAATGATGTTGGTCAGTGGCTATGCTGGTATCGGCAAGTCAGCTTTGGTACAGGAACTTTACAAACCGATTACAGCGAGGCGAGGGTATTTTATCTCTGGTAAATTTGACCAGTTGCAGCGCAATATTCCTTACAGTGCAATTGTAGATGCCTTACGAAAACTGGTGCAGCAACTGCTGGGTGAACCTGATGAGCAAGTGCAACAGTGGCGATCGCGCCTTTTAGAAGCTTTAGGAAGTAACGGGCAACTCATCATTGATGTCATCCCTGAAGTTGAGTTAATTATTGGCAAGCAGCCCCCCGTACCAGCAGTTGGGGCAACGGAAGCGCAAAATCGCTTCAATCGAGTCTTTCAGCAGTTCATTCGGGTGTTTTGTGCTAAAGATCATCCGCTTGTCATCTTCCTGGATGATTTGCAGTGGATTGACTCCGCCACCATTCAGTTAATTGAGCTGATGCTGCTCGATGAGCAAACCCAAGCACTATTTCTGATTGGAGCCTATCGAGACAATGAAGTGAGTCCAACTCATCCATTCGCACTTGCGCTGGAGAGACTGCGGCAACAAGAGGCTATGCTTGAGGAGATTGTCCTGGCACCCTTAACCTTAGAACCGTTGACTCAGCTCATTGCTGAAACGTTGCATCAGGATACGAATACTGTTCGTATCCTGGCTGAATTAGTGGTACGTAAAACCGGGGGTAATCCCTTCTTTGTGGGTGAATTTTTGCAATTGTTATA
This sequence comes from Cyanobacteria bacterium UBA8803, assembly GCA_003505715.1. Taxonomy (GTDB): domain Bacteria; phylum Cyanobacteriota; class Cyanobacteriia; order Cyanobacteriales; family Coleofasciculaceae; genus UBA8803. The sequence goes on from DNXU01000221.1 coordinate 3,419, forward strand.
CAGTGAAAATTTACTGAGCTTTACCCCTCCTCAATCCCCCCTTACTAAGGGGGGAAGTAAAGGGGGGTGGCAGTGGAACATCGCTCAAATTGAGGCTCAAAATATCACCGACAATGTAGTAGAGTTGCTGCTTCTCAAGTTGAAGAAACTGCCAGAAAACACTCAGCAGCTGCTTCAATTAGCCGCCTGCATCGGAGCTGAATTTGATTTGGAGACATTGGTGATCGTCTTTAAGCAATTGCCTAAAACAGTTTTTCAGGATTTGTTAGCAGCCATCCAAGCTGGACTCATTCAACCACTCTCTGGGTTAGACGAGAACTTGTTAGTTCAGGAGTATAAATTTTTGCATGATCGCGTCCAGCAAGCTGCCTATGCTCTAATCGATGAATCGCAGAAACAAGGGGTACATCTGCAAATTGGTTGCAATTTACTCGAAAGGACTTGGCCAGAGCAGCGAGCAGAGCGATTGTTTGAAATTGTTGACCATTTGAATTATGGAACCGAGTCAATTACTGATCAATCTGAACGGAATGAGATTGCTGAGCTGAATTTGCAAGCTGGTCAGAAAGCGCTGGCAGCGATGGCTCATGAAGCCGCTTTTAAGTATTTCAATACAGGGCTTAAACTCCTTGACGTAGAGAGTTGGCAGCGTGAGTATGACCTAACGCTGGCGTTGCATTCAGAGGCAGCAGAAGCAGCATACCTCAGTGGTCACTATGACGAAATGGAGCGGCTTGTAGAAGAAGTGCTCAGCCATGCGAAGACAGTGCTAGACACCGTGAAAGCTTACGATAGCAGAATTCAAGCATGGCTGTCGCGGGGAGACCCTAAAGAATCACTTAAAACTGGCTTGGAAGTGCTGCAACGTTTGGGAATTCGTTTAGTGGAAGCCCCAAGTCAGTTAGACGTTCAAGCCGGATTAGAGGAAACCGCTTCACGATTGGCTGGGCGGGAAATCGAAGATTTGATTGATCTGCCAGAGATGACTGAACCCGCGCCACTGGCAGCAATCTACACGTTAGTCAGCACAGTGGGTTCGGCTTTTAATGTGAAACCCGCTCTGATGGTGCTGATTGTTTGCAAAATGGTGGATTTATCGATCGCCCATGGAAACGCGGTCTGGTCAGTTCTTGGTTATGCTGCCTATGGCATGATGCTATGTGGCGTTGTACAAGACCTTGAGCTGGGCTATCGATTTGGCAAACTATCCTTGAATTTAGCCAAGCGATTAAATAACAAGAGAGGGAACTGCAAAGCATTGCTGATGGTGAATTTCCATATCATTCATTGGAAAGCACACCTTAAAGAGACGTTTCCCGCTTTAGCGGAAGCCTATCAAAGCGGGATAGAGAGTGGGGAGTTTGAATTTGCGAGTTATTGTGCATTTAGCCTCTGTTACTGCCCTTTTTTTGCAGGAAAAGAACTGACCGAACTGGAACAGCAAACCGCAATTTATCGTAAAGCCACCCATCAAATTAGACGAGAGACTGCTGCTACTTGGCTCGCAATGTTGCAGCAAACGATCCTGAACCTGCGAGGTCAATCTGAAAATCCAAGCCGCTTAGTCGGTTATCTTTATGACGAAGAGCAAGCACTATCACAGGCGATCGCGGTCAAGGATGGAACTAGCATTCACTACTTCTACTTAAATAAGCTGATTTTATGTTATCTGTTCGGGGAATATGAGCAAGCTGCACAAACGGCTACTTTGTCAGAGCAGTATTTAAGTGCAGCCACGGCATTAGTCTCTGTACCTCCATTTCATTTCTATGACTCCCTAATATTTTTGAGCTTGTTTACAAATGCTTCAAACTCTGACAAAGAAGCTTGGTTGAATCGCATTAACGCCAACCAGGAGAAGATGCAGAAATGGGCACACCACGCCCCTATGAATTTTTTGCATAAATTTCAGTTAGTTGAGGCAGAGAAAGCGCGAGTTTTGGGTCAGTGGTTTGAGGCAGAAGAGCTTTATGAACAAGCCATTCAAGGTGCTAAAAAAAATGAGTATCTTCAAGAAGAAGCATTAAGCTATGAGTTAGCTGCCAAACATTACTTAGCTCGTGGTCGAGAAAAGTTTGCTCAACTCTATATGAAGGAAGCCCATTACTGTTACGAACGATGGGGCGCAATGGCAAAGTTCAAAGATTTAGAAACCCGCTATCCCTCATTCTTTCATCAGTCAGAGAACATAGCTTCCATACCAATTTGGACTACTGCTGGAACTACTTCTAACACCTCACAGGTCGCTTTCGATTTAGCAACAGTAATAAGAGCATTCCAAGCCATCTCTCGTGAAATTGAACTGGAACAGTTGCTTCGTTCGTTGATGCAGATCTTGATTGAGAATGCTGGCGCACAAACTGGATTCCTAATTCTGGAAGAATCAGGAGAATGGACGATCGAAGCTGCTTGTGAACTTGTCGATGGTGAGCAAGTTTGCGCTACACAAGTGCTGCAATCAGCTCCAATAGCAAACCGCTTACCTGAGTCAATTATTCAGTATGTGCTTCGGACTCATGAATCAGTCATTCTCAATAATGCAACTCATGAAGGTAATTTCATTAATGATTCCTACATTCAATACCATCAAACGCAATCAGTTCTATGTTTGCCGTTGCTGAATCAAAACAATCTTGTTGGTGTGCTGTATCTGGAAAATCGATTAGTAACTGGGGCATTCACAACTGAGCGATCGCAACTTCTCAATCTGTTATCCACGCAGGCAGCGATCGCGATCGAAAATGCCAAACTTTACTCAGAGCAACGCGCCAGCAAAAGTCAGATGGCTCAATTTTTAGAGGCGATTCCCGTGGGAATTGGCATCGTTGATGCGGCAGGTCGCCCTTATTACGCCAATCAACGAGGTATTCAGCTTATGGGTAGAGGGATCAATCCCTCCGTACCACCCGATCAACTTGCTGAAGTTTATCAGTTCTATTTGACCGGAACGAATCAACTCTATCCGACAGAAAGATTGCCCGTCATCCGGGCGTTGAGCGGTGAACGTACCACAATTGATGATGTCGATATCCGACAGAACAATGCAACCATTCCAATTGAGGTATGGGGTACTCCTGTCTTTGATGAACAGGACAATGTCGTTTATGGGATCGTTGCCTTTCAAGACATCACAGAGCGGAAACAAGCAGAACACCTCTTAGCCAATTACAACCGCACCTTAGAGCAACAGGTAACTCAAAGGACGGCAGCTTTAGAGCAAAGCCAAGCAAAACTGCGCGATGTCTACGACGAGCTTCGCTTACGAGAAGAAGAATTACGAGTGATTATGAACGCTCTACCTGTTTGTATCACCTATGTAGATGCCGACCAGCGTTATCGATTTGCCAACCGCACCTATGAGGAATGGTTTCACCGTAGTCGAGGTGAGATTCTGGGCAAGCATATTTGCGAAAACTTGGGTGAGGCGTCTTATCAAGTTGTACAACCATACATCAATCAAGCACTGGCAGGACAAATCACAACCTATGAGGCAGAAATTCCTTGTGTGTTTGGCAAGAAATATATCAGTAATTCGCTCATCCCTGATTTCGATTCCAATGGTCAAGTGAAAGGATACTATGGTCTGATTACAGATATCAGCGATCGCAGACGTGCCGAAGCAGCGTCAATCCTAGAAGAACGTAACCGCATGGCACGAGAAATTCACGATACATTGGCGCAGGCTTTTACAGGCATTTTGCTTCATGTCGGCTCCATAACACAAATGCTGGCAGATGATTCGGGTTCTGCTCAGATATATCTGGAAAGGCTGGAAAAGATTGAAGAATTAGCTCGAACCGGACTTGCTGAAGCTCGTCGTTCAGTGGTAGCTCTCCGTCCCCAACTGTTAGAAGAGAGTACTTTACACAGTGCCCTGCATCGCCTCGTGACTCAAATGCGGTCAACTACCAAGACTACTTTAATCTACGAAAGCAAGGGTATAGTTTGCTCTCTACCAACTGAAGTGGAAAATCACTTACTCCGCATTGGACAGGAAGCTTTAACAAACGCCATCAGATACGCCAATGCCAGTAAAATTCTGGTTGAGCTGGTGTACCACGATGCTCAATGTCTTCTACGTATTCAAGATGATGGGCAGGGCTTTGGGCTTGGTAGTATTTCATCACCTGTTGGCTTTGGTTTGTTGGGAATGAGTGAGCGAGCAGAACGGATTGGTGCACACCTAGCGATTCAAAGCCAACCTGGGCAAGGAACAGAAATTGTGGTGGTAGTTGGGGTGTAGGGTGTGGGGCGTGGGGTGTAGGGTTTAGGGTGTGGGGTATGGGGTGTAGTAGGGTGTGGAGTGTGGGGTATGGGTAGGTTGGAGAGTTATCGGGATTTGGAGGTCTGGAAAGTATCAATGCGATTAGCAAAGGCAGTTTATCAAGGAACATTGATGAGTTTGTGTGAAAGTGCAGGACGCTTACTCTACCGTCTTCGTCAAAGTCTTCAAAGGAGGATTAACAACAATTGACTTCTCCACA
>DNXU01000092.1:0-5010 GCA_003505715.1 Cyanobacteria bacterium UBA8803
CCCCATTCCCCATTCCCGACTATGGTAATTGAGTGGCTTAAAGTCAGGGTATCTCCCGAACTGCGGGAAAGATTCATTCACAAAGATGCCGAAATCTGGACACCAATGCTGGCTAGCTGTCGCGGGTTCATTAGCAAAGAAGTCTGGATAGATCCAGCAACACCGACAGAGGTGGTTTTGCTTATTCGTTGGGAAACCCACGAAGACTGGAAATCAATCCCAGCAGAACGGCTAGCCGAGGTTCAACAGAATTTTGAACGACAGTTTGGAGAAGATTATCAGATTATTGAGACAGCTGAGTATCAAGTCCGTAAATTTCCAGTGTTGTAAGTATTCCCAATCATTCCTCGTCAGCATTGCCGTTTTGTAGCTCAGCAATAAGTCGTTCGGTTTTCCGAATGGGGGGGCGGCTTCCGTAAATCCGGGTGCAGAAGGATGTGATAATTGTTATTAAGTCCATCACCAACTCATCTCGTCCATTCTCGGTAGTGTTGATGATTTCCAGTTTGACTCCAAGTTGTGCCAATAGCAATTCCATATAATTAGTGCCGAACCTCGCCAGCCGATCTTTGTATTCCACCAGCAAGATGCCATAATCAGTCGCTTGCAACAAATGGCTTAGTTTTGGCCGCGAGTCATTGATACCACTGCCGATTTCTTTAACGACGTGAGTCACCCGATATCCTTTAGCAGCAGCATAATGAATTAGTCGGTCTGCTTGAGCATCAAGTTCGGCTTTTTTCTCAGTTGACGACACGCGAGCATAAATGGCTACCATATCACTGGGTCTACCCTTATGGAGAATTTGATCGGGCGTATAGTCAACAATTACCGTTCCAGTTGCCGCCTGGTGCGCGGGATGGGGAAGTTTTCCAGCTTTCCACCATCGCCATGCTGTTTGGTAGCTAACGCCCAGTACTTCTTTAGCATATTTGGATAGCTTCACAATTCCAAAAGCATAAACAAATATTTTATTGTATAAAAAATTATACTCAAATTAAACCAGTATCGATCCGCTACTACCGATGCAAAATTGTCCTCGTTGCCATCAATCTATCCATCGTGAGGCACTGACTTGTCCTCATTGCGGCACGATTCTGAAAGCCTACGGTCATCCTGGTATTACCTTGCATAGAGCGACGGGAGACACTTTTTTGTGCGAAAGCTGCACTTACCACGCTGATGATAGTTGTACCTTTCCCAAACGCCCTCATGCTAAAGAATGTACCCTCTACCAAGACGTATCCCAGCCCCAGTTAGAAGCTAACTCGATTTACGCGCCTCGCCGCCACTTCTTAGAATCGGTAAAACTCTGGTGCCAACGCCATCCAGCATTAGTAGGTTTACTGGCGTTGATAGCTGTAAGTTTGCTGCTGACGCTGATGGCTCAAAAATAGGGTGAGGGGGTGAGGGGGTATGGGGGTGAGGTATACTTTTTGTACTTAAAAAACCTGCCTTTAAAGCATAGTCGCAGTAGGTGAGTTAGTTTCTGTGGTTGGCGAAGTATCAATGTGCGGCCACTGTTCTACTGATTTGGGTTTTTCCTCACAGACATTCAAATCAAACCAGAAGGTCGTACCGACTCCAACTTCACTTACTAAGTAGACTTGAGTGTGATGTTTCTCCTCAATAATGTTTCTAACAATCGAAAGACCTAACCCCGTGCCTTCAAGGGTATGAACTCGGTTTTCGACGCGGAAAAATCGGTCAAATATGGCGTCTTGATCTTCGAGATCTATCCCTATGCCCGTATCGGACACTTCAACCCGCACTCTACCCTTGTGGTTGTGAGGATTGGGTTCGGGGTCTAGTAGATAAGCGCGAATGACCACACGGCCACTAGGTTCCGTGAATTTTAGAGAGTTACCCACTAGATTAGCCAACACTTGGAGCAAGAGGTCGTAATGTCCCAAAACTGGTGGTAGATTAGGCTCAATCTCCTGAATTAACTCAATCCCTTGGTCGCGAGCGTTCAGCTGATAGGTGCGCAAGGTTTGCTCGACAGGTTGAGCAATATATACCGGTTCGAGGTGATAAATCCGGCAAGACTCAAGTCTCGACAAATCCAAAACGTCGTTCACCAGACGGGTGAGTCGGTCGGTTTCTCGATTGGCTGTTTCGAGATATTCTACACGCTCGGTTTCACTAAGTTCTTCACCAAACTCGTGCAGGGTTTCTATATAGAGTTTGAGATTATGCAGTGGGGTTCTCAGTTCGTGGGAGACATTGCTGATAAACTGGCCTTTGGCCTCGTTGAGTTCTACTTCCCGAGTAATATCTTGTACGGTCATGGCAATGCCCTTGATACTCTCGCGGTACTGGTCGAGAACCCTAGTGAGGAGAATGCGGACGGTACGAACGGTGGGTTGAGTGAGGGTAATGCGAAACTCTTCGCCCTCTTTAGAGTCGCGTTCCCATTCTGTCGGTGCATCGCTGGCAATTCGATAGAGGGGGCGCGTGAGTTCCATTGTTACTGCCGCAGGCAGGTGATGGAGGACGTTTTCTCCCACCAGATTAGAGCTTTCCCAACCGAAAATGCGGCGTGCTGTCGGGTTAACTAAAATCATCTTTAAATTAGTATCCAGCAATACAGCGCCATCGGCAATTGTAGAAACCAAAGTTTCTAGCTTGGCTTTCTCGGCAGTCAGTTCTTCAATGTTTTGTTCCTCATAGCTCTCCAAGCGCTCGGCCATCTCATTAAAGCTGAGGATGAGTTCTCCGAGTTCCCCCCCTAGAGGCAGGTCAATCCGCTGCTTGAAATTCCCAGCAGCAATATTTTTGACACCCGTTAGGAGTTCCTTAATGGGTTTGGTAATTGTCAAGGCGTTAAATACTGCACCCAAAATCACCATCACCCAGATCGAGATGAAGACTGCGATCGTTACGTCCCTAGTTAAGTTGGAAGAGGCAACTACCGTAGGATTGGGATTAATGCCAATGGCTAAAACTCCTAGGTACTTGCCGTCGTGCATCAGGGGTACAAAAACATCCGTTACTTCCCCAGCTGGTGTCAGGTGTTGCCGCACCATTGGTAACTCGGAATTTTTGGCATAATCTTCTGGCAGCTGAATCCGACGTTGAATGGTGAGGGAGTTTTGGACCTCAGTATCTGAGAAGGGAATGCCAAAGAAAATATTGCCATCTTCGTCAGCGTAGAGCATGTAGCTCACGCTGGAAGTACTGCTATAGAAGCGGTGGGAGAAACGCGCTACCTCGGTTAGATTATTTTCCGCAATCGGAGGGGCAACATTGGCAGCCAGCAACAGCCCCAGATCGCGACCGAAGCGAGTATCGTTGATTCTCGCGTCCTGTTGAATTGTGTTCACCGCCCAAAAGGTTAAGCCACTCATGATTAAGGAGACGGCTAGGGTGGCCGCCGCCATCAATCGGGTCTGGAGTGTAAACTCCGACCACCAACGTGCGATAACTTCTCGAAGGGTTTGTAGCAACGTTAGCAAGGTTGGTGTACCAGCATCAACAGTAATTGCTAATGGCTAAAAATGGCTTAGCTCATAGCACAAAATGACCGACTATAAAAGACTAACCGGACTTAATTTAACCAGACATGGAGCTAGGTGTTTTTGCACCATGACCTATATCTTTACGATAGTACATCCCTTCAAACTCAATGCAATTCATCCCCCTATAAGCTAGAGCGATCGCGCTTTCCAAGGTATCTCCCGTTGCCGCCACGGCCAGCACGCGACCGCCATCGGTTACGAGCTGTTGCTGCTTAAGTTGAACGCCCGCACAGAATACTGTAGTGCCCATCGCTTCAGCTTGTTCAATTCCCGCGATCGCCTGACCTTTCTGGTAGGAACCCGGATACCCTTGAGCTGCCGCCACCACACAAGCTGCTGCCCCAGGTTTCCAGGTAATCGGTGGGAGTTCTGCTAGTCGCTGTTGAGTACAAGCAAGGAGCAGGTCTTCTAGGGGGGTTTCTAACAACGGTAGAATAGCTTGGGTTTCCGGATCGCCAAAGCGACAATTAAATTCCAGCACCGTCGGGTCGCCTTGGGGTGAAATCATCAATCCCGCATAAAGGACGCCCCGATAGTCAATGCCTTGCTGTCGTAAAGCTTCAACGGTAGGCTGAAGGATTTCTTGCTCAATGCGTGCCATCAGGGCAGGTGTGACTAGGGAGGTAGGGGCATAAGCTCCCATCCCGCCAGTATTTGGTCCGGTATCCCCCTCTCCAATTCGCTTGTGATCTTGAGCCGGAAGTAAGGGGCGAATGCTCAAGCCATCTGTCAGCGCCAATACCGAAACTTCTTGCCCCGTCACGCATTCTTCGATGACAACGGTATCAAACCCATCCTGAAAGAGCGACTCAACTGCTTCTACAGCTTCCGCAACGGTTTGGGCTACCATGACTCCCTTGCCTGCTGCCAAGCCATCTGCTTTTACTACAATTGGTGCGCCTCGATCTTTCACATAGGCAGTTGCTTTCTCAACCTCCTGAAAAACTGCAAAATTGGGTGTGGGAATACCAGCTGACTGCATCAAGCTCTTAGCCCAAGACTTGCTTGCCTCAATTTGGGCTCCGGCTTGTGTAGGGCCAAACACTCTCAGGTTGTGGCGTTGGAGGTAATCCTTAATTCCCAATGCCAAGGGCAGTTCCGGCCCAACTACAACTAAGGAAATACCATGAACCAGTGCAAACCGGGCAATTCCCTCAAAATCATCGATTCGTAAGGAAACATTCTGGCAACGCGCTGCCGTTGCCGTCGCACCATTACCGGGAATGCATATTACCTGTTGAATGCGTTGAGATTGCAGCAGTTTCCAGGCGAGGGCGTGTTCCCGCCCCCCATTACCAACCACCAAAATCTTCACTTTATTACTCGCGCTCCAAAAGAATTGAACAGAAGAATGCAGGAGTTCAGGAGTTCAGGAATTCTGAATTGCACTGAACTTTGACATCCTCCTGCGACTAAACGCTATCGCATTATAGTGGCGGATTCCTAATCGGCACCAACTCACTGGATGAAAATGCTCCTCTCCCTCATC
>DNXU01000092.1:5076-8671 GCA_003505715.1 Cyanobacteria bacterium UBA8803
CCTCATCCCTCATCCCTCATGCCCTTTTTGCTGTTGATAGCGTTGTTTAAACTCCTGCTGCCTTTTGTTATGGTCTACTATAGGAGCGGGATAGCCGCAAGCGTCGCGATCGCTTCGGGGAATTTTGCCCGTGACCAGATACTCTGTATCCAGGGAACTCAGCTCTGGGAGCCATTGGCGGATGTATTCTCCCTCTGGGTCAAATTTTTGGGCTTGACTGGCTGGGTTAAAAATCCTGAGGGGTTTGGGGTCCATGCCACAGGACGCACTCCACTGCCAACCCCCACTATTGGCTGAGAGGTCGCCGTCATAGAGCGTTTGCATGAAGTATTTTTCTCCCCATTGCCAGTTAATCAACAGGTCTTTAGTCAGGAAACTAGCAACAATCATCCGGCAGCGGTTATGCATCCACGCTGTTTCCTTTAACTGCCTCATGGCAGCATCAACTATAGGATAGCCAGTTTTGCCGGCACACCACGCTTGGAAAAGCATTTCATCATTGTCCCAGGGGAAGTCCTTAAAGGTGTCTCGATAAGGCTCTTGTGCTAGTTCTGGGAAAAAATACATCGCATGTTGGTAAAATGATCGCCATGCCAATTCCTGCTGCCAGGTTTGGATACTTTTGCGGCTTTCATCGCTGCGACTGTGGCTGTAGGCATCGGTTGCTGCCTGCCATACAGTACGAATGCCAATGGCACCAAATTTCAAAGCCGCACTGAGTTTAGAGGTGCCATCTACACCAGGGAAATTGCGCTGTTCTTGGTAGTCGTTAATTGTGCGATCGCAAAATTGTTCTAGTAGTTCCCGCGCTGCTTTCTCCCCTGGTGCTACTAACAGTTCTTTATTCCAGACATATCCTAAATCCCGAGTCGTCGGCAAATCAACAACACCAATATCCTTAACAATGGCGTGTTCTTCGTGCGTTAGCCCTTCGGTATGTTTGAGGGGTGCTGCGGGTTCAGCTTTGGGGCGATCTTGCCAATTTTTCCAGAACGGGGTGTAGACAGTATAGGGTGCCCCAGATTTGGTGCGAATATCTCCTGGAGAGTGTAATAGTTGATCCCAATAATTGTGAAATGCAATGCCTTTCTCTTTCAGGGTCTCTGTAACTTGGCGATCGCGTTCTTGTGAGTAAGGCTCAACATCCAAATTCCAGAATACTGCCTTGGCCTTAAGAGCCTCTGCTAAGGCAGGAATGGCCTGACAGGGGTCTTGATAAAGAATTAATAACTCGCTCCCAACTTCCGCATAACTTTGCAGCAACTCTTGCAAGCAGCCCATCATATAGGTAACTCTGGCGGGAGCAATGTCATCTCGCTCTAAAATATTAGGGTCGAGGCAGAAGACACCGATGACCTTTGCACTTTGCTCTCGGGCAGCAGCTAATCCGATATTATCGGCAATTCGTAAATCGCGGCGGTGCCAGAAGATGAGGGTGTCAGACATTAATTTACTTCCTAAGTTGATACCAAACTCATCAACTGTTTATCCAACGCGATAATATAATCTCGACCGTAGACACCATTCTCTAACGTATCAACCAAATGCTGGGGAAGGTCTTGCTCAATTTCCTCGCTACAGGAGGCTGCCGCTAGAGCGATCGCAGCTACCGTATCCACATCCCCAGTGTAAGCGATGCAATCCTTCAGAAGTTCACTCAAACTCTCATTACGCATTACAGCCGTAATTGCCGCCCTGACACTCATCCATCCTTGTGATTTTACTTTGCCTATCCAAGGCTCTGACCATTGATGACCGGATACATGGGTTTCCAGAAATTGTCCTAATTCCCCTTTTGATCCTAATCGATAAATAAAATAATGAGACATCAAGGCCGCAGCAACAGCCGCAGCAATCCCATCGGGTGAGTTGTGAGTAATGGCCGCTTGAATCGTGGCCGATTCTATTACCCTTTCCACACTAGGTAATACACCAATTGGGCCAGCACGCATGGCCGCACCACTTTTGTCACTCGTCCAATTAATTTCCTCTAGGAACTGGCGGCCATCTTGGACTCTAAGTAAGAATTGGTAAAACCTGCTTGCATATCCTTCCCTAGGGTCTCGTTTAAAAGCAGCTACAAACTTGTTGGCCAGAACTTCTCGCGTCCACGCCTGTTGCTCGATTAGCGTTTCAGCAATGGCCAGACTCATTTGGGTATCGTCGGTATAAGACCCCGGTCTAATTTGGTGGCGGGGATGCTGCAAGTATCTACTTAAGTCGTTTTCAGAAAAAACAAAATCTGGTTCAGCGTATTCAAACCCCGCACCGTAGGCATCACCAATTGCCAGTTCAATTAGCATATTAAGCTGTTCATTGTTGATGGTTCATTGTTGATGGTTCATTGTTCATTAGGAATAGCTAATAGCTAAGTTTTTATGAGCATTAGCTATTAGCCATTAGCTATTAGTTATTTCAAGAATGGACGAGCTAGGAAAAAGCTGCAAATGGATTTAGCATCAATTGCTTCACCCCCTAGGATAGCTTGCTCTAATTCGTCGGGTGTCATGATAACGGTCTCCATATCCTCGTCAATATCTTGTTGGGGAGGTGTCTCTAGTTGTTCTAAATCTTGAGCGAGGAAGGCGTAGATGTATTCATCAGAATAACCAGGGGCAAGAGCAAATTTTCCCAAGGTTTGCCACTTGTTGGCGCGATAGCCGATTTCTTCTTCAATTTCTCGTTTGATGGTTTCTTCTGGATCTTCATTATGTTCGACAGTGCCAGCAGGAAACTCTAACAGACGGCCTTGAACGGTAAAGCGATACTGACGCACGAGTACCAGCTTGCCTTCTGGGGTTACTGGCACCGCTAGGGCACCACCTGGGTGACGGACGCATTCCCAGTCCCCTTCCGCTTCGTTAGGAAGGCGTAGGTGATTGACTTCAAAATTAAATTTCCGTCCCCGATAGAGCAGAAGTTGTTTTAGAAGTTGTGGTGGTTCTTGACCTTGTGGCATGTGAAACTACAAGCAGTGAACTTCAGAACAGTCTAGTCTCTGGAGTAGCTCTACGATCACTTCCCCAGATACTGGCTCGACCCAATCCGGTGCAATTTCAGCCAATGGCACGAGGACAAAGGCTCTCTCCTTCATACGTGGATGAGGGATTTGCAGATTGGCTCTTTCTACAATTAAATCATCAAATAACAATAAATCGATGTCCAAGGTTCTTGGCCCCCACCGTTCTCGGCGGACGCGACCAAACTGTTTTTCAATGCTGAGGGTGGTTTCTAATAGTTCTTCGGGACTCAGTAGTACCTCAAGTAAGGCACAGCCATTGAGGTAATCTGGTTGCGGGGGGCCGACGGGTGCAGTTTTATACCAGCTAGACTTAGCTTTAAGGGTAATACCTGGAGTTTTTGCCAGGATCTCTACAGCTGCTTCAAGGATAGCAAGGGAGTCACCCAGGTTGCTACCTAGGGCGATCGCGCTTTGTGCAGGCTTGGTAAATGCAGATTTTTCATCCAGTAAAACCATGCCGCCCCCTTTATCAATTAAGACTTATGCCATCGCCCCCCTAACCCCCCAATCCTGGGGGGAACTTCCATCATACCGCCCCCAAGATTGAGGGAATGGGGGAGCCAAATCCCGAAC
>DNXU01000085.1 GCA_003505715.1 Cyanobacteria bacterium UBA8803
ACTCCCTTCGATAAATTGGCGTAGTCGCAGCAAACTGAAGGTTTGGCCCAGATTTAGCGGTAACACAGAGACCCCTTCTAAGCGGGACTGTATCCAACCTTCTCCCCAATACCATTCGTGATAACCATCAATCCCTTGGCTCAATAGCATTCGCAAACAGTTGGACTCGGCGATCGCTACCTGATGTTGGATGGCTATAGGCCCAATCCAGGACGTGAAGATCGAGCCTTTTTGTAGCTGTTCGGGTAACCCAGCTCCTAAACGCTGGGGCAACCATTGGCGCAGTTTCTCTGAATGTAGCAAACTATCACGGATGGTATTGTAGGGAGCTGCCACTTCAAGGCGGATATGGCTTTGCTGAAAGGTTCCTAACATTTTATTTATTTAAAATTGGGATTTGGTTGAGGGATAGGGGCTGGCGGTGAAGGCTCTCGGATTGATCTGCTCTCATTGACANNTTTAGCTGGCAATGGCGAGGTGCTTACTCCTGTTGCGTATGATGTTAAGTTTATTTATCAGTTTATTCATCACAATTTAACCCTGTTTTTGAGCTAATCTAAATTGCCCCCCTCTCCCAAAGTTGGGAGAGGGGCTGGGGGTGAGGGCAAAGGATTGATCTGCTCTCATTGACATCCTCCCCATGTTAACTACCTACAATAGGAAGTGACTATGTTAAGAAGTGTAAGGGTTTTTCATGGCTGATCAGTTAATTCGCGCTACAGCGGCAGAGGGGGGCATTCGAGCTGTTGGCGTTATCACGACCCGCCTCACCGAAGAAGCCCGACGGCGTCACCAGCTCTCCTATGTCGCCACTGCTGCCCTAGGCCGTACTATGTCTGCGGGACTGTTACTGGCTTCTAGTATGAAGCGAGAAGGGTCGCGGGTCAATATTCGCATCAAGGGTGACGGTCCTTTGGGTGGGATTCTCATCGATGCCGGATTAGATGGAACAGTAAGAGGTTATGTGGAAAACTCCACAGTTGAACTACCACCCAATGAGCGAGGCAAACTAGATGTAGGCAGAGCGGTAGGTAACGATGGTTACCTCTATGTAGTTAGAGATGTTGGCTACGGCTATCCCTATTCCAGTACGGTCGAGTTAGTTTCCGGGGAAATTGGCGATGATATTGCTCACTACCTGGTGACATCCGAGCAAACTCCGTCAGCATTGATTGTCGGGGTGTTTGTTGGGGCAGAGGGCGTTACAGCATCTGGGGGCATCTTGATTCAAGTCTTACCCAAGGCAGCTCGAGATGAAGCCTTGGTAAAAATTCTGGAATCTCGCATGGCTAAGCTGTCGGGATTTACTCCCCTATTGCAGGAAGGTAAGACACTGCCAGAGATGTTTGAGCAATTGCTAGGTGATATGGACTTGACGATCCTGCCAGACGTTCACCTAGTACGTTTTCATTGCGGTTGCTCTTTCAATCGCGTTTTGGGGGCTTTGAAAATGCTGGGTGAAGCAGAACTTCAGGATATGATTGAAAAAGATGAAGGAGCCGAAGCCACTTGCCATTTCTGTGGAGAAGTTTACCAAGCCAGTTCCGCTGAACTAGCACAGTTGATTGAAGATTTGCGAGCCGAGTCTGTTTGATGAGAACCGACTTTCTAGATGCCTTCTAGAACTCAAGGCTTTTTGGGTAATGGGTAATTAGTAATCTTACAACAAGCTGGGTTTTTACCAATTACCCATTACCCATTACCAATCACCCATTACCCATTACCCATTACCCATTACCCATTACCCATTACCAGACTATAAAGTAGTATTGTCCCCGTCCGGATGGCACTGGATAAAACCGGAATATTGCCCCATGAAATGCTCACGGTAGCTTTTTCTGTCTGGGGGGAGTAGGATGACAACAACTGAGGGTGCGTCCAGCCCACAGAATGAGGTGTAGCAAGTGGTGGAGTGAGTTATGACCAGAAATCGAGAAATGCCTGACCCTTGGTCTGGCTCGCCGTCTTCACAACCCAGTCAGGTTAAGGGCTGGCATCCTGGGGGACAACCTGCCCCTGCCAATCAGGCAGTTCCGCAACAAGTAGCTACATCCACAGTTTCAGCCTCCCCACCCACCAAGCAGCCTCAGGAGCGTCGGCGGAAATTTACCCTCAGATGGCCGTTCTGGGCTGTTGTAGCCATACTAACTTCCGGCGGGGTAGGATTTGCATCAGTCGCACTGCTGTTAAAGTTACCCGCCGTTCCTAATTGCCCCGCTATCTTTTGGCCGACAGCTTCGGCGTCGATACGCATGTATTGCGCCCAGCTTGCAGCAAACAAACAAACAGTAGATGATTTATTAGAAGCAATTGCCCTAGTTGAGGCGTTACCGGAAACTCATCCCTTGCGTCCGGAAATTAATCGCTATACCGAACAGTGGTCTCTCGATATCTTGAAAATTGGAGAGGAAAAGTTCCAAGCAGGTCAGCTAAGTGAAGCGATTAAGATTGCCAAACGCATTCCCGCTCAATCTAAAGCTTCTCAGATTGTAGAAGATCGTATCGAACTTTGGCAGACAACCTGGGCTAAGGCAGAAACAATTTATGAAAAAGCAGAGGAACAGCTAAGGCAGTCAAACTGGAATCAGGCGTTTAGAGAAGCAGTGCGGCTCACCTCAGTAGACAATAAGTACTGGGCTAGTGTTAAGTACAATCAACTTGTAGATTTAATTCAGATCGCCCGCGAAGCCAGCCAGCAGCTTGACAAAGCTTATCAGCTCAGTAAAAGCAATCGGGTAGAGGATATCTTGGCAGCGATTAAGGAAGCCGAGAAAATCTCTCCTAAAAGTTTTGCTTACAAAGAAGCTCAGGATTTGATTGCTGATTGTGGTAATAAGTTGCTCAAGCTGGCAAAGAACCGACTGGAGCAACGCAATTGGCAAGGCGTTCTAGAAATTGCCAATAAAATTCCCGATAGCCTGAAATTAGCAGAAGCAAAATCTGATTTGATTGATTTGGCCAATGGTTTATCTCGCGCTTCATCCGGCACAATTGCAGATTTAGAAGCAGCGATCGCTTCTGTCAAAAAACTTGGCTCAGAACGTCCCTTTTACAATGAAGGCCAGGAATTGATCAACCGCTGGCAGCGAGAAGTTGAGGATGTGGCTCGACTAGAGAAGGCAAGAACTTTAGCCAGTTCAGGAGTGACGAGCGACATCAGGTCAGCCATTGCTGAAGCTCAGCAAATTCCTCAGGTGAATCCCCGCTATCAGGAAGCACGGCAAGCCATTAGCCGCTGGACTAGTCAAGTTGAAACTATTGAAGATCGACCCTATCTCGACCGAGCCAACCAAATTGCCAGTTTGGGCGGGGAAACATCATTGCAAGAAGCCATTCAAGAAGCCCGTCGGATTGCTCCAGGCCGTGCCCTTTACCAGGAAGCGCAAACGAAAATTAGGGAGTGGACGAGCGCGATCCAGCGTATGCAAGACCAGCCTTACCTAGACCAAGCTCGCACGCTAGCCAATTCTGGCAATATTCCTAATGCCATCAGTGCTGCCCAACAGATTAAACCCGGAAGAACCCTCTACGGTGAGGCACAAAACAATATCCGACGCTGGCAAATCGAAATTGAGGGTCAACAGCGCTTGCAGGAAGCTTACCAAGCCGCCAATCCTGGCACGCCGGAAGCCCTTTCCTCTGCCATTCGCACGGCCAGACAAGTTCCCAGTGGGGCTAAAGTAAGAGGGGATGCCCTAACAGCTGCCAATCGCTGGAGCTATCAACTATTATCCCTGGCACAAGACCGCTCGTCATTTAATGTAGCTGAAGCGATCGCGATCGCAAAAATGATTCCCTCCGGCACCGAAGCTTATGAAGCTGCCCAACAACAAATTCAGGCATGGCAAAGGAGTTTAGAACCCGTACCTGTACCTTCAACCTTGGAATTGTCTCCTCCTAGTAGCGATACTCAATCAACAGAGTCTCAATAAAAAAACACCATTCTCAGTAGGGCGGTTGAAACCGCACCTACAGATATTATGGGTGTTTAACCGGACATGATATCACTTTATAACTGACTCAACCAAGGACTCACCTCTACTCGCAGCTTTTGACCGAACTGGAGCAAGTGGCGCAGCTGGAGGGTATCCCAACAGGTTTTAGCAGGCCACTGGGCACCATTCCCCTTATCATTCTCTTCAGAAAGAGACTCAGATGACATTCCCTGTCGGTACAGGGGATCTATGTAGCTGTGTAAATAGTTGAAGTAGAGTTCCTGGCAACGGTCGAGAGATAAACCTAGGTGCAGCTGATTTCCTAACTCAATCAAGCGTTCAATCCGGTGCAGATCCCCCGCTAAAGCCTCTGGGTTGGCATCGTTGAGCACCTGCCACAGCGATCGCCAAATTAATTTCTCCAAAATGGGTTTAGCATTCAGGATATTCAGGTGGCATCGCAGATGATTGGCTTCGGTGGCGATCGCTTCCAATTCGGCCACATGACTTAAAACCATCTGGGGATCGCTGTTTTCTGAGTCCAGTACCCTGATGTAATGGAGACAGCGGTTGGAGAGGGCGATTTCTGCTGCGACTTGTAACTCCTGCGGTACAGGCAATTCATCCCGCTGGAAGGCCATCAACACGCCGTAATTATCCCGGTACATCTGAGTATACAGCTGATTAAGCCTGCTCAAAGTTTCCTGACTCAACAGCTGCATAATCCGATGCCGTTCCTCGGCAAACAAGTTTTGCAAGCTAAAGGAATCATTGTTAAACAACTGAGTCATGGCCAAAATCGCATGAGCAGCACTGGCTTGCTTGAGAGCTTCAAAGAGCTTATCTTTAAGTGTGCTGTAAGCCCGACGCCCAGTAAAGGGTTGAATGCAGCAGTGGAAGTCCCAGCCGCCTAGATGCAGTACGGCAAATACTAGATGGGTGCTTTCCCAGGTAATTGCAGAAATCAGCCGCAGTTGACCCACCCCTAAAGTTAATGCTCCCAGCCGTTGCAACTGGTAATCTAGCTGATGGGCTTCGTAGCAGTAGGCTTGTTCTTGTTGGGCATAGCTGGTAAATAGGGAGCTGATGGCGTAGTGGGCAGCGACTTGCTTAAAGCTGATTTGTGCCGATAACACCAGATGGCGGTACACTTCAGCACCTGTTTTAAAGAAATCCACATTACTTGGTGCTAGTTCGAGGCGATCGCGAAACTCTTGTTCGAGTTGCACGCCAGCCACCTCCGCAGCTAATTCTACAGCCCGTGCCGCATAGCGCAGAATCTGCACGCCTTCGGGACGGGATATTTCATCAAAGAACCAGCCGCAACTGGTGTACATCAGGAGTGCGTGCCGCTGCATTTCCAGCAGGCGCAGGAGATCGATCTGTTCGGTTGGGTTAAGGCTTCTAATAACGTGCCGATCCAGAAAATTCTCCACATTTTCCGCAGAGCGATCGAGAATCACTTTAATATAGTCATCCCGTGCCGCCCAGGGATCGCGGAAAAACTCGGAACCGACTTCCTCGTAAACCTCAATTAAGCGATCGCGCAACCAATTAAGAGCATCTCGCAGGGGACGCCGCCACTTCTGATGCCAGCCACCGCCACCGCCACAGCCGCAGTCTTCCTGCCAGCGGTTAACCCCGTGGGCGCAACTCCAAGCGGTTACTGGTTTAAGAATAACTTCCCAGGTAGGAGGACTGATGCTCAGGTAATGACCGAAATTAGTTACCGTCCAGTGGCGATAGGGAAAATCTTGGGTAAAGGCATGAGCAATACACATCTCGGTATGGCGTTTGTGATGCCCGAAGGTTTCCCCATCAGTGGCAACGCTGATTAACTGAGATTTACGGTGATCCCCGCGCACGGCTAGACCTAAGCGACCGACAAAACGTTCAGAACTGTTGAGTACGTCGTTAAAGCCCATATCTCTGGAGATCGGGCCGTCATAGAAAAAGATATCGATGAATTCGCCATTAGCTAGGAAACACCGATAGGGTCGTGTGGGATCGATTTGAGAACCACCAACTTCATGCCATTGGGGATCGGAATCGTTTTCCGTGGGGATCGGACGGCAGCGTTCGGCTTGGGAGGGAGCCAGGATGGTAAATTTGATCCCCTCTGCAACTAACGCTTCTAAAGTTGCATAGTCTACAGCAGTTTCCGCCAGCCACATGCCTTCGGGATCGCGACCGAAACGGGAACGGAATTCTGCTTTCCCCCAGCGGATTTGAGTATATTTGTCCCGTTCGTTGGCTAAAGGCAAGATGATGTGGTTGTAAACTTGGGCGATCGCGTTACCGTGGCCGTTGAGGCGATCGCAGCTTTTGCGGTCTGCGTCAAGAATGCGCTGATATACTTCCAAATCGTGACGCTCTAACCAAGACATGAGCGTTGGACCAATGTTGAAGCTCAAATATTCATAGTTATTGACGATCTCCACAACTTCACCGCAACCATTGACCACTCGGGCAAAGGCATTGGGGCGATAGCATTCGTAGTGAATCCTTTCATTCCAGTCGTGAAAGGGCGCAGCAGAAGGCTGACGCTCGATCGTGTCCAGGTAAGGGTTTTCACGGGGCGGCTGGTAGAAATGACCGTGAACGGTTATATAGACACCTGTAGCCGTCCGCAGGGGATCGTATACGATCCCCGCATCGTCTTTCAATTCTGCAATGGCATCCATTGCCGCAGCTTGTGAAGCTGGAAGTTCAGCAGCAGAAGTCATGGGATCACCAAATTCCAAAGAACTAGTAAGACGCCTTTGCTCTCCTACCCATTTTTTTGATGAGTTAGGGATGCAAAACGATTCGTGACATCAATATCGGTCGTATAGGTGAGTGAGATCACCCAAGAAGGACAGAAACCTGTAGCGGTAATAAATCTAACCAGCCGTTAAAGTTGCTTTTAAGGGTGAGAGGTGCGAAAGTTTTGACTCATTAGTTTTATTCAACCGCAAAATTTAGCTCAGATCGGCGGCAGTTCATGGAACTTGCGGTAAATTCATGGAACTTAATTGCACTTTGACATCCTCCCCGGCCTGAAGGCGCAGGGATTCCTAAACCTCACGACTTAGGTTTCTGCTTCTTTCCCCTTCGGCTGCGCTCCCTTTGACTCCGCTCCCTTAGGCTGCGCTCAGGGGTGTTTCGCAACTGCCCAATAGACTTACGCCGCTCAGGTCTTATGTTCGCTCCACAGACAATCACCGCAAGTCCTGCGGCTTTGATGTTCTTGGCGGCATTGATATCTCGGTCGTGATGGATTCCACATTCTGGACAATCCCACTCTCTAACATCAAGCGGCAATTCATCAACAACATGACCGCATTTTCCACAGCGTTTAGAGCTAGGAAACCAACGGTCAATTTTCACCAGTGTCCGACCATACCACTGGCATTTGTATTCTAACTGACGAACCAACTCATACCAACTGGCATCAGCAATCGCTTGAGCCAGTTTGTGGTTCTTCATCATATTCTTCACAGCTAAATCCTCGACAGCAATCGTTTGGTTTTCACGTACCAATCGAGTCGTCAACTTGTGAAGGAAATCTTTACGGGTATCGGCTTGAGGCAGTACCTTAACGGTGTGGTCTTCAACCAGCAAAGAGACGAACCAGCGCCCCGATGCATCCAACCTTACTGTCACCGTAGAGGGTTCACAATTTTCCGGAAGGGTGCGACTCCATCGGATCGGCAGAGGTTCACCACACTTGGCCAACCACAACTGTCCATCCTTCCACTTAAAGGCACAACGGGTGAACTCAGCGCTACCACCACTCCTCTTCTTTTTGAAGTTGGGGTACTTGGCACGACCTGCCCAGAAGTTGGCAAAGGCTTTTTGCAGGTTGCTCAACCCCTGCTGCAAAGGTACAGAGCTCACCTCATTGAGGAATTGCAACTCTTGTTGCTTTTTCCACTGGGTCAGCATGGCGGATGTCTGTTTATAGTCAATCCGCTCTTGCCTGGAGTACCAACCCTCAATCCTTGTCTGTAGGGCTTTGTTGTAGACCAACCTCACACAGCCCAAGGTGCGGCGCAAGAGTTCTTCTTGTTCCGGCGTTGGGTAAAAGCGGTATTGGTAGGCTTTCTCTGTCATGCCTTAAATTCTACAACATCGCTTATAAAGCCGTACTAGCAGCACGGGGTTTTCAACCCAATTTTTGGATAATAAGCTGTTCAGCATTTAAATTGCCGAGGCGATCTAAGCCAGTAAAAGGGTTCAGCCTCTTAAATACCCAGTTTAAATGTACAACAGCTTAGTTCACCATTGCTGCTGCACCTGTTCAAAAGATATCTTAGTTACTTGCAAGAAGCGAGTATTCTAGAGTCGAGTTACCGTCTCGTGCTTGAGGTATCCCCAAACCCCGATGTTGAATAAAAATACGATTTTGTCGATTTTCCTACTGTTTGTCCCCATCTCCATTGCCGCTCACTTTCTGGAATGGGGTCCGGCAGTTATATTTATCACCTCCTGTGTGGCAATTGTTCCCCTGGCCGCCTGGATGGGAACGGCTACTGAAGAAATTGCTGTGGTTGCCGGCCCTACCTTAGGGGGGTTGCTCAATGCCACCTTTGGCAATGCTACAGAATTGATTATTGCCCTAATTGCCCTGAATGCAGGTCTGGTCAATGTCGTTAAAGCGACTATTACTGGCTCGATTATCGGCAACTTACTCCTAGTGATGGGATTTGCCATGCTTTTAGGAGGGTTGCGCTATAAAGAACAAGAATTTCAACCCATCGTGGCGCGGGTCAATGCCTCCTCTATGAATCTGGCGGTAATTGCGATGCTACTCCCCACGGCCATGGATGCCACTACCATTGGCATTGATGAGACCACCTTACAGCGGCTTTCAGTTGCCGTTGCTGTGGTATTGATATTGGTCTATG
Organism: Cyanobacteria bacterium UBA8803; assembly: GCA_003505715.1. Taxonomy (GTDB): domain Bacteria; phylum Cyanobacteriota; class Cyanobacteriia; order Cyanobacteriales; family Coleofasciculaceae; genus UBA8803. Next base: position 8,825 of record DNXU01000085.1, read on the forward strand.
GGCTATCGCTGTTATTTTCCATGAAAACCCACACCTATCTGTTTGATGTGGGGGTAGCGGAATTTGAAAATGAAGATCTAGAACAACCCGAACACAAACCTAATCTGTGGCTGTGGATTGGGGTATTGTTGGTAGTTACTGTGCTGGTTGCCCTAGAGTCCGAACTACTGGTTGAAAGCTTAGAAGAAGCTACCTCCGAGTTAGGACTGACCGCACTGTTTACAGGGGTGATTCTGCTGCCAGTGATTGGTAATGCAGCCGAACACGCCACAGCAGTAACTGTGGCCATGAAGAATAAGATGGATCTGTCGGTATCGGTAGCAGTGGGTTCTAGCTTGCAAATTGCGCTATTTGTCGCCCCTGTTTTAGTGATTGCCGGGTGGTTAATGGGTCAGCCGATGGATTTGGACTTTAACCCTTTTGAACTAGTAGCTGTGGCTGTGTCAGTGTTGATTGCTAATTCCATCAGTTCGGATGGCAAGTCTAATTGGCTAGAGGGGACTTTATTGCTGGCAGCCTACGTGGTGTTAGGGTTAGCCTTCTACTTCCATCCAATCGTTGAGGGGTTGGGTTGAGTAATCATATGATGTCCGGTTAAACACCCATAATATCTGTAGGGGCGGGTTTAGGGACAAATATTTAGAGACAGCTCAGATATGACTTAAGTCAAAACCCGCCCTGTCACAGGTTTTATTATGCTTAATC
>DNXU01000146.1 GCA_003505715.1 Cyanobacteria bacterium UBA8803
GTAGAGACGTTCCGGCGGAACATCTCTTGGATTAAACTGGCAATCTCTCGATTAGCAATTGGGCAAATATCGGTTAAAGATTTAGATAAGAATTAAACCTGGAGGCAATAACTGAATCTTTTGAAGAGCTAGGTAAGCTAGCATTAGCTCTATATGCTTTATAGATAAATTATGTTCAAAACCCGTCCTATAGTCAAGTTTATCATTATTTTTTGTATAACGGTTTTCATCGTAACATTCAACTGCTTTTATTATTGGATTTTTGAGGTATTTAATTTACCGGGACTAGCCTCTGCGGCTACAGCTAATTATAACTATGCTGAAGTATTGCAGAAGTCTCTTTATTTTTACGAAGCACAGCGATCGGGAGATCTCCCTGCTAATCATCGCGTTGAATGGCGCGGGGATTCTGGATTAAAAGATGGAGCGGATAACGGTATTGATTTGACGGGTGGCTGGTATGATGCCGGAGACCATATGAAATTTGGTTTTCCGATGGCGGCTACAACAACTCTCCTGGCTTGGGGAGGGATTGAATACGAGGATGCCTATAAAAAGAGCGGTCAGTATGAGTACCTGTTGGATAACTTGCGGTGGGTTAACGATTACTTTATTAAAGCTCATCCTGCTCCAAATCTGCTTTGGGGTCAGGTGGGCAAAGGAAGTTTAGATCACGCTTGGTGGGGATCAGCGGAAGTGATGCCGATGGAGCGTCCTTCCTATAAAATTGATGCTGCTTGTCCGGGTTCTGATTTAGCCGGAGAAACGGCAGCGGCTATGGCAGCTTCTTCTATCCTATTTCAAAAAAAGGATGCGAAGTATGCCACCCTTTTGCTCCGTCATGCCAAGGAACTTTATGAATTTGCTGATCAATATCAAGGTAAATATTCCGACTGCATTACCGATGCCAATGAGTTCTATAAATCCAGTGGCTATAATGATGAATTAGTTTGGGCAGCCGCATGGCTTTACCAGGCTACTAAGGAGCAACCCTATCTAGATAAAGCCGAAAGTTATTATGATAGCTTAAGCGACCAACCCAATGCTATCAAGTCCTATAACTGGACTCATACTTGGGATGATAAGTCCTATGGCAGTTACGTGCTTTTAGCCAAGTTGACGGGTAAGGAAAAGTATATTCAGGATACCGAGCGTTGGTTAGATTATTGGTGCGATCGCTGCCAGTGGAAAAAAATTTACTCCACTAAGGGGGGGTTGGCATGGCTTGATGAATGGGGTTCTCTTCGCTATGCAGCTAAAACAGCTTTTTTAGCCTTTGTCTACGGGGACTGGGTGGAATCTCCCTGGAAAAAGCGGAAATATCAGGCGTTTGCCGAACGACAGGTGAATTACATCCTAGGTGCTAATCCCCAGAAACGGAGTTATGTGGTGGGGTTTGGTAATAATCCCCCAACTCAACCCCACCACAGAACCGCTCACGGATCTTGGGAAAATAGCAAAACTAACCCAGCAAAAACCCGACATATTATTTACGGTGCTATGGTAGGTGGACCCGATCGCAACGATAATTTTGTAGATGAGCGATCTAATTTTAAGATGACTGAAGTTGCCACGGACTACAATGCTGGATTTACCGGAGCTGTCGCGAGAATGTATGGCAAATACGGTGGGGAGCCGCTGGCAAATTTTCCGGAACCGGAAGCTAGAGAGGATGAATTTTTTGTAGCAGCGCAAGCGAGTGCCAACGACGCTCAAACGACAGAGATTCGAGCGATTATCCACAATCAGTCGGCATGGCCTGCTAGAATTATTAAGAGGTTATCCTTTCGATATTTTGTTGACCTGAGTGAAGTCCTGCCCGCAGGAGGCACTCCAGCAACTATAAAAGTGAATGCAACTCCTCAAGCGGGAGTAGTTATTTCTCAGCTTAAACCTTGGGGTGACTCCAAAACAATTTACTACGTGCAGGTGGATGTGGATGGTTCTCAACTTTATCCCGGCGGAGAACCCCATTATAAAAAAGAACTGCAATTCAGCTTCACCAGTCCAAGTGCTGCCTGGAATCCCGCCAATGATTGGTCATACCAAGATATAAGAGGTCAAGGGGAACTGGTAAAAAGCGCCCAGATTCCCGTCTATGACAACGGCAGATTAATTTTCGGTAATGAGCCAGAAAAGTCGGCGAATTAGGGGACATCAAGGTGCTTCTGGTAATGGGTGATTGGCAATGGGTGATGGGTAATTGGTAATTGGTAATGGGTAATTGGTAATGGTACAACAAGCTCGCCCATCACCCATCACCCATCACCCATCACCAATTACCAATTACCAATTACAGTCGTAAGTAAACGCTGTAGATCGACATGAGAATGGGTAGAAGATTTTTCCTCGGCTGGGCTATGTCACTTGCCTACGGTTTGTTTAGTAAGAGTCAGGCAGACTCTAATAATGGTAATGCTAATACCAAACTCGTAATTAATCAAGTCGGTTACTACCCCAATGGCCCTAAATCAGCCTTATTGATTAACTTGAGTCATGCTAGCAACAATCGGGTAGAATTGGTGAATGCTCGCAATAAACGGACGGTTTTTGTCGCTAACCTAGGAGAACCTCAGGAAGATGAAGCTAGTAAGGATAGCGTGCGGGCGATTGATTTCACCTCCTTCACTAGGGAAGGTCGCTATTACCTTAAATATGGCAAAATTCAGTCCTATCCGTTTGTCATAGGCAAAGATATCTATCAAGATGCCTTTACCAAACTACTCCGTTCTTACTACCTACAAAGATGCGGTGTAGCCGTGCGCGATCGCATTAGTGGTGTCAACCATCCTCCCTGCCACCTAGAGGATGCCAAAATTGCCCATAGTGATGGGTGGCATCGGGAGGGTGAGGCAAAACCTGGTACTGGGGGTTGGCATGATGCGGGAGATTTTGGTAAATATATTTCACCGATGGCAGTGACGGTGGGTCGCTTGTTAAGTTTGTACGAAAACTATCCCAATTTATTTCGCGATCGCCAACTCTCAATTCCTGAAAGCGGCAATGGCAGACCTGACTTACTTGATGAAGTACAGGTAGCACTAGACTGGATGCTGAAGATGCAGCGAGCTGATGGTGCCGTTTACCGCAAGCTATCGGGGAAAGAATGGCCAGGGATGATTTTACCAGATCGAGATACCCAACCCCGATATATTTATGGCATTTCCACGCCGGAAACAGGTAAGTTTGCTGCCGTTATGGCAATGGGGGCGAGAATTTACGTTCCCTACGACCCGATCTTGGCTCAAAATTACTTAAAAGCTGCTCAAAAAGCTTGGAGTTTTTTGCAAACCCAGCCTGCTATGGTAGTAGACTGGGTGGAAGGGGATAATAGCGGTTCGGGAGGATACCTCTTAGGTGGGCCGGATCAAGAAGAGGCTTTAAAAACGGATAAGGACGATCGCCTGTGGGCAGCAGCCGAACTGTTTATTACGACAGGGGATACCACCTTCGAGCAATATCTAACTCAACAAATTCCCTCTTCCCCCTATACTCTATTTGAATGGAAAGACCCGTCTGTACTGGGCATGATTGATTATTTGATGCAAACCAGACGGAAAGGTTCGGATAGTTTAAAACAACAAATCGTCAAAAAAGTAATTGAACGGGCAGATAATCTGCTGGGAAAAGTTAACCGGAGTGGTTACCGTTTAGCAAACGATCACTTTATTTGGGCGTCGAATAAGATGGTAGCAGAGGAGGGAATTACCCTACTGTATGCTTATAAGTTAACGGGCAAGCCAGACTACTTTAAAGCAGCAGTTGACCAGATCGATTACCTATTGGGACGCAATCATTTTAATCTTTCCTTTCTTACGGGTGTGGGATCTAACTCGGTGCGTAACGTTCACCACCGCATTGCCGATGCTAAAAAGATCGTTATTCCAGGGTTGATGGTTGGCGGGCCTAATTCTGAAGCTCAGGATGGTATTGCACCGAAAGGTTTGGGGCCGTTGAGTTATATTGATGATGTGCGCTCCTATGCCACGAATGAATATGCGATCGATTACAATGCTGCCGTAATCGGATTAATGGGCATGTTGATAGGTAATAGGTAATAGGTAATAGGTGATGGGTGATGGGTAATAGGTAATGGGTAATAGGTGATTGGTAATAGGTGATTGGTAATAGGTAATAGGTAATAGGTAATCCTACAACAAGCAACCTTTTACCCAATCACCAATCACCAATCACCCATCACCAATCACCACAGGACTGCTATAATTATCCGTGGTCAATAGCCATTAGCAAGCCCTAATTAATGCATAAAATTCCCGTTACTGTAATTACTGGTTTTCTCGGTGCTGGTAAAACTACCCTGGTGCGCCACTTACTGCAAAATAATCAGGGACGCCGGATTGCGGTTCTGGTCAATGAGTTTGGTGAAGTGGGAATTGATGGCGAGTTATTGCGTTCCTGCCAAATTTGTGAAGACGAGGAAGACCCCGCAGATAATATTGTTGAGTTAACCAACGGTTGCTTGTGCTGCACCGTTCAGGAAGAATTTTTTCCCACTATGCAACAACTACTGAAGCGACGCGATCGCATTGATTGCATGTTGATTGAAACGTCAGGATTGGCGTTACCCAAGCCTTTAGTCCAAGCCTTCCGCTGGCCGGAAATTCGTAACAGTGCCACAGTTGATGGTGTAGTAACAGTGGTAGATTGTCAAGCCCTGGCGGCTGGTACTTTAGTAGGGGATCTGGATGCTTTAGAAGCCCAACGACAAGCTGACCCTAATTTAGAACATGAAACCCCTATTGAGGAACTTTTTGAAGACCAACTTGCTTGCGCGGATTTAGTATTGCTTACAAAAGTAGATTTAGTCGAGGCAGACACTCGTGTCAAGGTGCAGGAGTGGTTGCAGAATAAGTTATCCCAGGGTGTCAAGATGGTTCCCTGTCACGATGGGCAAATTAACCCAGACTTGTTGTTAGGATTTAATGCCGCCGTGGAAGATCATTTAGATAGTCGTCCCAGTCATCATGATAGCGAAGCCGAACACGAGCATGACGACGAAATTAACTCAGTGCAATTTGTTTCCAACCAGGAATTTGAACCAAAAGCACTGATTGGTAAGCTGCAAGAACTAGTACAACAGCAGGAAATTTACCGGATTAAAGGCTTTGTTAACGTTCCGAACAAGCCGATGCGTCTGGTGCTGCAAGGGGTGGGCAATCGTTTTGATTCGTTCTACGATCGCCTTTGGCACATGAGCGAATCCCGGCAGACACGCTTGGTATTAATTGGCCGTCAGCTTGATCGAGTTGACATTGAAACTGCGATTAGTAGTTGATATCAAAATTTGCCGATGTGCCCCCCTAACCCCCCAAGCTTGGGTAGGGCGGATTTATTGT
>DNXU01000335.1 GCA_003505715.1 Cyanobacteria bacterium UBA8803
CTTAAAAGTGGGGGAGTCTCAGAGAAGACCCTTAGAGTTAAAGTGAGCTAAATCTTCCTATCCATCATTTTGGAGTCACTTTAGATAGATGAGTAAATTTAGTCCGGGAATAGTCCGGGAAAGCGTCCACAGCAACAAGGCAATGTAGAGAAGGCCCAAACTCCACTGATACCAAGCCAGGGCGGTAATAATACCGGGGAGGTGTTCGTCACGCAACCGAATGTCGTTGAAGCCGAATTTAAGTAAGTTGTTGAGGCTGAAATCGTAATAGTTGAGCCAGTTCCAGCGCCGTTCCCAGAGGATGGGCATGTAGCGATCGCGAAAAAAGGGAAACCGAGGGATGACTGGCAACCGTCCAATTAGTAAGCGAAATTGGCGCATACTACCGTCCTCAACGAAATAGGTAACATCAAGCAAATCGTGATAGCGACCTTGCTGATAAATTTGTCCCACTAGGACTAGCGGCACTGGTAACAGCAGACTCGTCAAACATAATAAGGTGAACCAAGGTTGCTCGCTGGTTCGGAAAATCGTGATCGCACCGCTAAAGGTAACAGTGGCAAAACTTCCCACCATGCAGGCAGTTTCTAAATAGGTTGGCAGAATTGGTTTGGGATAGCGCCGTCGCCAGCGATCCAGTAGCCAAAATAGCAGGCCGAAATAGGCGATCGCTACCATTCCTACCCCAAAAACCAGACCAAAACTAGTGCCGTACTTGCTCAACAGCAGTAGTAAACTCAATCCCAACCACTGCAAGGCATCCAGTACCCAGTTAGTCGAGACTCCATTGAGCGCCCCGTGATGTATCAGCTGGAGAACGCCAGCCAGCAGACGGCGATGCAACTGCTGCCGCCGCAATCTTTCCTGGGTATACTCCAGTTTATTGGCATCGGCAATTTGCTGCTGTTGGCGGAAGTTCCGCACCAGATTCCGCAGTACATCCTCATTCCCTTCTAATATAGGCACGTACATAACCTGACCAATTTCTCCCGCATCCCCAAAAATTTTCGCGGTTTCCGAGTCAAAGGTTAATCCCTCAACATCTAGGTAAGCCTTAGGAGCAAACCGAGCATTGCTAAAATCTACTTGATCCAGAAGACTCACATTGCTCCACAGTACGGGTTGGTAGAACTGGCTTTCGCGAAACGTAGTAGATTTTTCAAACGTCGCATTGCTGAGCAACAACGACTCATTAAAGCGACTCTTATTTAACAGGGAGCGATCGCGCCAGATCGCTTGACTGAAATCAGCGGTTTTGAGCCACTGAATTCGGCTAAAATTAGCAAGCTGGGCAAACTCAGCCTGAGTAAAATTGGCATTGCTGTAGAAGGTAGTGCCCGTAAAATTAGTCATACCTCGGAATTGCACTTGGCGGAACTCGGCATTTTCCAAAAAGGTACTGTGGCTGAAGTTGGCATCACGATTAAACTTGGCACGGCTAAAGTCTGCCGATCGGGCAAAGCGGGTATCAAACCAGTTGGCTTCTTGGATAAAAATAGCATCTAAGGCTTCCACCCGTTGCAAGAAGAAGGTATTGGTCAAATTTAAGGTACTGGTGAGACGGGCTTGATTGAGTTTCAAAACTCCTCGGAAGACGGTAACGGCGCGAATTTGCTCGCCAGATGCCCTTAAAAAACGGGCGTCACGCTCGAGTTGTTCTTGCTCTAGGGGTGTTAAAAGGGGGGATAAGGCGGCTTTTGAGAGGGGGGTTACCAGTCCTAATTTGCTGGCGGTCAATGTTCCTTGGATAAACGACCCACTCAAATCTATACCTAAAGGGGTCTTGGAACGGTTAATTCGGTTTTGCAATTGCTGGTAGAATTGGTCGCGAAATTCAGCATTTTGGTTGGTTAAGTCAATTCTGAGCTGTCGCAGGTCAATTGTAGAGACGCCATCGCTTTTAATCGGGGAATTGAGGCGTTGTTGTAACATTTCCAGGGTTAAGGGGGTCGGTTCTTGTGCTGGGGTAGCGGCTAGTGCTGGTGTGGGAAGTAGCAGTAGGAGCCAGATGGTGAATAATCCAGCGAATATGGTGATTGATCGGGAATTTGGAGCTGTTTGCCCATCACCCTGTAACAGAAGATACATTTTACTCCAGATAAGCACGAGACCTAGGCACTTTAAAATGAAGTTATAAGGTTCTGGTGCAATATTAATAGTGATGCAAGCGCTTTGGCTGGAGAATAATCAACTGCAACTCAGGCAGGATGTGCCCATTCCCGATCCGCCAGCGGGGGAAGCGCTGGTGCGTGTAGTGCGAGCTGGCATCTGCAATACAGATCTGGAGTTGATTCGAGGCTATTATCCATACAACGGCATTTTAGGCCATGAATTTGTGGGCATCGTAGAACAGGGGCCAGAGCAACTGCAAGGAAAGCGAGTAGTCGGCGAGATTAATGCGGTTTGCGGGCAGTGTCGGTTCTGTCGCAGCGGGCAGCCCACCCACTGTGACAATCGGACTGTATTGGGTATCGTTAACCGGAATGGAGCCTTTGCGGAATATCTTTCCCTACCTGTTGAAAACTTGCATGTCGTACCAGACCAAGTGCCGACGGATGTGGCTACCTTTACGGAACCCATAGCCGCTGCTTTGGAAATTCAGCAACAAGTCGCCGTGCATCCCCAAGATCGGGTATTGGTAGTGGGTGATGGTAAGTTAGGCCAACTGGTGGCGCAGACCCTTGCCTTGACCGGTTGCGAACTCCTAGCGGTTGGGCGTCATCCCAAGAAGCTGGCTAACTTGGCAGCGCTTGGTATCCAGACTAGTCAAGGCGATGGCGTTAAGGACAGAACATTTGATTTGTCAGTAGAGTGTACTGGCAATCCAACAGGATTTGAAATCGCCCGACGTGCATTGCGCCCTAGGGGCACTTTAGTTCTGAAAAGTACCTACGCCGATCGGCTTACCTTTGATGCTTCCTCTTTAGTAGTAGACGAAATCATGATTATTGGCTCCCGCTGCGGGCCTTTCCCGGCAGCACTTCAGCTACTGGCTTCAGGGCAGGTGGATGTAGAACCGCTCATTCATGCCCACTATCCTTTAATTGAAGGACTTGCAGCGTTTGAACGTGCTTCAACTAGAGGGGTTTTAAAGGTTTTATTGGATATCTATCCAGCTTAAAGAAAGATTAAATCTTCTGTTACCTGTTTCCCTTCCCTATTTCCTCAAAATGGATGAGATTTCTTTGGAGCGAGCCATAAAGTCTCTGGGCGATCGCTTAATATTATTGCATCAGTTTGTCAGCGAGTTACCTGGGGCACAGCAGCAATCGGAACAGCTCACTAAAATGTTTGAGGAGATTGAGACCAGCCTCAAACAGCTGGAAGCGGTAAAGGAGGAGCTGGATATTAAGGCAGCCCAGCAGACAAGGCAATTAAAGCAAGCTCAGGAGCGATTGCTGGCTGAGATTGACCAGCGCCAACAGGTAGAAGCTGCTTTGGGGAAACGTGCAGCGATGTTCCACCAACTCGCAGAGAACATTCGCGAGGTTTTCTTCATTAGTGCTGCTGACTTGAGCCAGATCCTTTACATCAGTCCTACCTATGAGGAACTTTGGGGTCGGACGACCCAGAGTTTGTATGAGCAACCTCATTCTTGGTTAGAGGCAGTGCATCCAGACGAGCGCGATCGCATTATTGCTGCCTTTGAAATAGCGGCTCGAGGAGAAGCCTTCCAGGAAGAATACCGCATTATCCGACCTGATGGGTCAGTCCGCTGGATTTTAGCTCGCAGCTTTCCCGCCCGCAACGAAGGTGGTGAGCTATCCTATCATGTGGGAATTGCTGAAGATATCACTGAGCGCAAGCGTGTTGAGGAGGATCTGCGTCAAAATCAGCGTTTAATTCAAAGGATTGCCGATACCTCACCGCAGATGTTATACATCTACGATCTCGCTACGGGGAGCAACCTCTACGTGAATCGCCAAATAGTTGAGATATTGGGCTATCGGCCAGAGGAACTTCGGCAAGCAGGTACTCAGTTTTTTTTAGATAATGTGCATCCAGAAGACCTACACCTTGTCCGAGAACTGCCCAGCCGTTTCGCCAAAGTCTCGGATGGTGAAGTAGTTGAGATTGAGTACCGGATCGGCCATAAAAAAGGATCTTGGCGCTGGCTGCGATCGCGAGAGGTAGTGTTTACTAGAGGTGCTGATGGTTCTCCCAAACAAATTCTCGGCACCGCCTTGGATATCACCAGCCGTAAGCTGATTGAAATGGCCTTGTGGGAAAGTGAGTCCCGGCTGCACACCATTGTTAATAGCATCTCTGATGGTATCCTGCTTGTGGATCGCCAGGGCATTGTACGTTTTGTTAACCCAGCAGCTTTAAATCTCTTTGGCCGCCCCCTTGAAGAACTGCTAGACCAAGAGTTTGGCAAACCGATGGTTGTGGGCGAGATGGCTCAGTTAGATGTCAGTAATCCCGAGCTGGGAGTGCTTACTTTGGAAATGAGGATTGCCCAAACTGTATGGCAAGGAGAACCGATTTATGTTGTTGCCTTGCGAGATATCACCCAGCGGCGGCAAGCGGAAATTGCACTACGCGACTCTGAAGAAAGGTTCCGTCAGTTAGCCGAAAATATAGAAGATGTCTTTTGGCTGTTCTGTCCGCAGACTGAGCAGTTGCTTTACGTGAGTCCAGCCTGCGAGAAAATCTGGGGACGATCTTGTGAGAGTTTGTATGCCCAGCCCTATAATTGGCTAGACGTTGTTCATCCTGAGGATCGAGAAACCGCTAGAGCAGGTTTTGAACGGAAGCGGCAGAGAGAGCCTACCACCTGCGAATATCGGATCGTGCGGCCAGACGGGGAAATCCGCTGGATTTCGGATCGTGCTTTTCCAGTTAAAAACGAAGGGGGTGAGGTTTACCGTATTGCCGAAATTACTGAGGATATTAGCGATCGCAAGCGTTCTGAAGAGCAAATTCGAGCTTCCCTGAGAGAAAAAGAAGTTCTGCTTAAGGAAATTCACCATCGGGTTAAAAATAACTTACAAATTATTTCCAGTTTGCTGCGTCTGCAAGCCAATCGTATTGACGACCCTCTCTCGCGATCCATTCTCCAGGATTCTCAGAATCGAGTTGAATCCATGGCGCTGGTACATGAGAGTTTGTATCGCTCTATGGACTTTAGCCGCATCAACTTTACCCAATACGTGCAAACTTTAGCCGCTAACTTGTTTCGTACTTACAACGTCCAGCTCGAGCCAAACTCGTTTAAAATGCATGTAGAAGATGGCATTTTCATCAGCCTTGCTCAAGCTATTCCCTGTGGATTGATTATCAATGAACTAATTGGCAATGCTCTAAAACATGGTTTGGCCAATAGCCAGGATGGAGAAGTTTGGTTGATTCTGGAGGCGATGCCCCATCGTCAGGTGGTTTTGAGAGTTGGCAATAAGGGTGACACTTTGCCTGCCGACTTTGACCTCGCACAAAGTCAATCAATGGGACTCAAGCTGGTAATGACTCTAGTTAAACAGCTCAAAGGCACTATCGAGTTGGAAACAGGGGACAAAACCGTATTTAAGGTTATCTTTACTCTATCCGACTAGTGCTTTGAAGGCTTCAAGGCTCCAAGGCAGACTTAGAGTCTTCTTAAACTAGTCACCATAAATGGAAACCATATTAGCATTTTATGGAGGAAAAATGAGGGTAGGATAACACCCCCTGATTTTAACTTGCTTTCTCTGACTATAATTGGACTAATTTTTTATCTATATAAAACCTTATCAAAACAATCCTGGCGAAATTTATCAGAACCTCATAGGATCGCCCAATTAAGCATTTGTAGCTAGCTGTGACTAATAAATGTATTTAGGAATACATTATAACATGTTAAATATAGCTTCACCAATCTTTAAAAATGCGCATCGGAACATCATGAAAAAAATCTTAATTGTTGAAGATGAGAGCGTTGTTGCCTGGGATATACAAGAAAGTTTAGAAAAACTGGGATATACGGTGATCGCTAGCGTGACCTCTGGAGTAGAAGCTGTTCAAATCCCAACCGCGATCAAACCAGATTTGGTATTGATGGATATTCTGCTAGAAGGCGAAATTGACGGGGTTGCTGCCGCAGAGCAAATCCGCGATCGCTTCAATATCCCCGTAGTCTATTTAACAGCTCACGCAGATACTCAAACTTTGCAGCGAGCCCTCAGTACGAACCCCTATGGTTATCTGGTCAAACCCTTTCAAGAGCGAGAATTATATACGACTCTGGAAATTGCTCTGCGCCGACACCAGCTAGAGTTGCGCAACGAGCAAACCAAACAGTGGTTGTTTACTACTCTAGTAAGTCTTGGAGAAGCCACGATTGCCACGGACTGTAATGGTTACATTACCTTTATGAATCCAGTAGCGGAGATTCTTACAGGTTGGCAGCACCAAGAGGTTATTGGTAAGGCTGTAGGGCAAATCCTACCCCTATTCGAGAATGACAAGGGGGGAGTGATTGAGAATCTACTAGCGCAAGCCATGCACAGAGGGACGGCTGTCAGCTTGCCACAGACTTGTCTGTTGCATACCCAAGACGGCACCGAAATCCCCATTAGTCCTACGGCTGCTCCGATCAGAAATAAAGAAGGCAAGATTATTGGCTGCGTGATGATATGCCACAATGCCATCGAGCGCACGCAAGTAGAGGCGTCACAGCGTCTGCTAGAGGGACTCTCTCAAAAAATCCAGCGATCGCTACAGCTAGATGACATCCTCAAAACCACTGCCAGCGAACTGCGCGAACTTTTAGATCTTAACCGGGTTATTATTTATCGTTCCCATGCAGATGGCAGTGGCAGTGTGGTGGTAGAGTCTTTAGCCGCAGGGTTGACTCCGATGCTGGGATGGGAAGAGCGCCAACCTTGGATTGCCAATCCAACCTACTTCAATCACTATCACCAGGGTCAAATTCAAGCGATCGACGATATCTATGCTATTGAGCTGAAGCAGGAACAAGTTCAGTTCTTAGAGTTTTTTAATATTAGGAGTCAACTGACTATCCCCTTACTCAAAGGGGAGCAATTGTGGGGGTTGTTGATTGGGTATGATTGCGTCGTAGCTAAAGCGAGATCGCAGTGGCAGATTGATTGGCTCAAGCAACTGGCAACTCAGGTAAGCATTGCTATTCAGCAGGCAGAACTTTCTGCAGAACTCGAACGCACCAACCAGAAACTTTATGAGGAATTGGAACGAACCAACCAAAAATTACAAGACCTTGCTCTCATCGATAGCTTAACCAAACTGAAAAATCGACGCTACTTCGATGAATGCCTGGAACAGGAGTGGAAAAGGTTGGCTATGGAGGAGATTCCCTTATCCTTGATTTTATGTGATATTGACTTCTTCAAGACTTTTAACGAACTCTACGGTCATCAGGCTGGAGATGATTGTTTGCAACAAGTGAGTAGGGCAATTTGCCAGTCAGTAGTACGTTCTACAGATTTAGTCGCTCGCTACGGTGGGGAGGAATTTGCCATTATGTTACCCCATACTAATGCTGACGCGGCAGTTTGGATTGCCCAAAAAATGCGGGGCACGGTTAAACGTCTTAAGATTGCCCATGCTGGTTCTCTAGTAAATCGTCACGTTACGTTGAGTTTCGGTGTTGCCTGCGCCACTCCCCATCTGAAATCTTCACCCAAAACCTTAGTGGCAGTAGCAGATCAGGCTTTATATCAGGCAAAAGAGCAAGGACGCGATCGCGTAGTCCTCTGGGGAAACGTTGGCTATGATGCTAAATAATCACATCAAAGTTTTTGTTTACGGCACTCTCAAACCTGGAGAATCTAATTATCAACGCTACTGTGTGGGAAAGGTTGTGCAGGAGCAACCCGCGATCGCCTTTGGTGAACTGTTCGACTTGCCTGTAGGCTATCCAGCGATGACTCCTGGAGATACTCCCATTCGAGGTTTTTTGCTGACCTTCGCCGACCCAACAATTTTAAGCGCCCTGGATGAGTTGGAAGATTACCATCCCCACCGGACGCCAGAGGAAAATGAATATTACCGACAGCAAATTGAAATCTATAACCAAACCAAACAATCTCTAGGTTTGGCTTGGGTGTATCTCATGAATCAAGAAAGGGTGAAGCACCTGGGAGGAAACCCCATCTCTTCTGGCTGGTGGAGGAGGAGAGGGATGAAGGATGAGGGATG
>DNXU01000517.1 GCA_003505715.1 Cyanobacteria bacterium UBA8803
AATTTAAAAGAAGTACCGATTCTAGAAGGAGTAGCACCCAAGAGTAATGTATTGAGTCATTTGCAATCTCTGGAAGGAACTGCTGGTCATGATTCCTCAGTTTACCGCAAGGAGATTCTTCAGTTTCAGAGGGAAAATCCGGCTGATAAGATTGCAGGTTCTCAGCAGCAGGTGTTGGAGTCAGCTCAGTCTGTCGATATTCAGCAGAAAGATAACTCTCAAACTCTGCGACGGTGTGGAGGTGGAAACACTTCTCAGAAAGACCTGAAGTCGATACTGACATCAATGATTGCAAGTGGTACTAATTATGCGCAGGTAAAAGCTGTAATCCAAGCAGCATCTGCGACAGATAGAAGCGCTGTTCTTGCAGATCAAGCATTACTTACATCTCTCAAAGGAGCATTGCCGTGGAATGATTTTGCTAAAAGTGTGGAATTATTAGGCCGCCAAGCCCCAGATTACAATACCTTAATTGCAGATCCTACAGTTCAAGCTGCACTTACAACGGCATGGACGAACTCTAACCCAGCAGTTCCTGGTCCAGGAACAACCCAACATGAAGAAGGAGGATGGATCTATCTCAATCTCATAACAGGCAATATATCTGTAACACCTCAGACTTCTGGCGGACAAGCAGCAATTAATTTAAGTAACCCGCCAATAGTTGCAGATTCTATAGTTGTGGGTATGTTTCACACCCATCCTAATTTAGGACCAGGCTGGGCACCTGGCCCTAGTCCAGCAGATCAAAGACTAGATGCCCAAGATGGAGTCCCTGATATAGTTGTAGGAAGTCCATCTCCACCAGCAACCACTTACTACCAAAGTGGCCCATCTCGCAGATTACATTTAGCTGGCAACCAAGGATTACCGGGTTCAGCAGGCGGCATGGCTCCTCAAGCTAAAAAAGATGGTTCTCATGACGAACGATAAAATTATACAGATCTATAACACGAACCAAGCAAACCCGTTATGAAAAATAATTTTTTTATATGGATGCTGCTCTTGGCATTTCCCCTTACTTTATCTTGTGCTAAGCAGGTTGAAGGCGTAGAAGCCAAAAATAATTCAACATTTATAAAAAGTGCGGAGGAGTCTTTAATGATTAGTAAAGAAGAAGCATTAGAAATAGCCAAGAAAGATGCACAAATTGCCTATAGAGATCTGACAATCTATGAGGTTAATGCTGAGGTAAAAGAAAATAATTGGTATATTGATTATGAACTAAAAAATCCAGACCTACATGGTGGAGGCCCCCACTATGTAATATCAGGTTCAACTGGTGAGATTATTTCAAAACGTTATGAGCAATAAGCCAAGATAATGATTTTCAATGGAATCTCTGAAAATATTATATCCACAAGTAAAAGAAGTTCTGCAAAACTCAATTCCCAATTATTGGCCCCAATTGAGATATATCCTACAAGGATTATTTGAAGAACCCTTGATGTCAGTTGCTACATTGCCACTGATTTGTTGTCAGGCTGTCAATGGTAATGCCAAGGAAGCCGTTCCGGTTGCCGCAGCCCTAATAGCCGCTGAAGTATGTGTTCGTATCTGTGATGACTTGGAGGATAAGGATCGACCTGGACAATTATGGCAAGAGGTGGGAGAGGCTAGAGCTTGGAACTATGCCTCGGCTATTTATATTCTTCCGTTTGAAATACTGAGTAAAGCGCCCTTTCCTCCTCAAATATTCCACAGGGTTAATCAGCTCTTTATTGACACCTTTTTCTATCTAGCCGCAGGTCAAGACCGTGACTTAGCTGGAGCGACGAAAACCATCGAAGACTACTGGCGAACGATAGAGTTGAAAACGGCTAAAGCCTATTTTGCAGCTTGTGCGTCGGGAGCAATGGTTGGCACAGAAAACCCTGAACTTATTGAAGCCTGCGGTACTTTTGGTCATCACGTCGGACTGGCTATCCAAATTTTTAACGACATGGAATCAATATGGCAACCTGATGGAATTACTGACTTAAAGCAGGGAAAAATTACTCTCCCTTTACTCTATGGATTGCAATATCATCACCCAGAACGGGAGGAACTATTGTCCATAGTGACGGCCAATGAAATCCCTACCCAGGCGGCCAGAATAAAAGAAATATTAGATCATATTGATACGAAAAGCTTCTTGATATGGGCAGCTTTAAAAGAACGAGAACAAGCTTTAAAAGCCATCAATATTTGTCCTAACACTGACGGAAGAGAAGTGCTTGAATCATATATAACTGGGATGTTTGGAGACATCGATTTATTATTGCAAAAGCCAGAAGGGGAGAATGCTTAGGATTGTTGTATCGCTAAACTATGCAGGAGGGCGATCGCTTCTCTGTTATAGGGTGCCCTCCGTAAGACAATTCCTCATCTCAAACTAAACTTTCTGATGAGAGCGCACCATCCCCATTCATCACTGCGATCGCCTTAATCCATAAAATCTGATCTCTTGCACCCTTCTCAATAACCGACCATAACCATTGATTTTCCGTTGATGCGATCGCCAAAAACCTGGCTTTTATAGGCTTAATGAAATTGGTGCAAGACCCCCCATGAGCTGGGGCTTACAACAAAGAATGATATCATGTCCGGTTGATTAACCATGATAAAACCTGTGGCAGGGCGGG
>DNXU01000571.1:0-3940 GCA_003505715.1 Cyanobacteria bacterium UBA8803
AACAACTAATAACAAACAACTAACAACATTGGTGGTTATTTACCCTCATTAGATTCTACGCGGAAGCGTTCTACAGAAGTCAGGAGGTCTCGGGCTACACCGACCAGGTTTTGCAAGGCGCTAGACACCCTTTGGGCTTCCTGGGAGGTTTCTTGAGCGGTTAATTCTACCGATTGCATCACCTGGGCAACAGCGCGGGAGGTTTCTGTTTGCTCTACAGTATCCGCTTTAATCGAACGCACGAGGGCGTCAATGCGATTGGATACTTGGATAATGTCTTCTAGCGATCGCTTTGCTTGTTCTGCCCGTTTGGTGCCGTCTATCACCTGCTGGGTACCTTCTTCCATCGCGATCATCACGGAGCTGGTTTCGCTTTGGATTTGCAAAACAATTTGCTCAATTTCCTTGAGGGCTTTAGCTGCCCGATCCGCTAGCTGCCGCACTTCATCCGCCACAATTGCAAAGCCTCTACCTGCTTCCCCAGCTCTTGCTGCCTCAATACTGGCATTGAGAGCCAGCAAATTGGTTCGGGAGGCAATTTGAGAAATCACGGCGACAATCTTGGAAATTTCCTGGGAAGATTCGGCCAGTCGCTTGACTTTTCTAGTGGTTTCTGCTACAGTTTCACGAATTTGCAAAATTCCCGCCACAGTGCGTTCCACTGCTTCGCCCCCTTTCAGAGCCGTTGCCGATGCTGAGTGAGCGACATCTTCAGCCTCTCGCGCTGCCTCAGCTACCCGCTGAATTGAATCGGTCATTACCTGAACTGAGTTGAGGGTAACTGCCAGTTCCTCAGCTTGGCGCAAAGCATCAGAAGACAAAGCACGAGCGAAGGATTCACTATCGGTAGACCCCTTGGTAACCTTCCGCGCCGCATCCTTCACCTGTTGTACGATTTCCCGCAGGTTTTGAATGGTCAGGTTAAAGGAGTCAGCTACTGCACCCAAAACGTCAGCAGTAACTTCAGCTTGTACAGTCAAGTCTCCCCTTGCGGCTCCTTCAACGTCATCAAGCAACCGAATCACTTGACGTTGCAGGTCTTCTTTCGCCTGCTCTTGCTCTTCTGCTTTCCGTTGTGCTTCGCTGGTTGTGGTTAATATAACTCGCGCCATTTGGTTGAAGCCAGCCGCTAGCTGACCCAATTCCCCTTCTGAGTAAACTGTGGCATGTACGTTGAGATTGCCCTGAGATACGGCGTCAAATTGGGTTTGCAGGTCACTAGTGGCCTGTTGAATCTGCTGGCTTGTGATTCTACCGAGAAATAGGGTTGTACCAAAACTAGCCAGACCAGCTGCTAGAGTCATGAAGCCGCCAGTTTTGCGTAGGTGGTTAACGATGCCAGGTTGATCTTTCGCTGCCGTCGTTGATGCCATAAAGCTCACTACGGCTACCATCACCATGGAAACTATCCCGCCAGCAAAGGCCGTAATCCATTGTTTTTGTTTGAGCGAGGCATTTTCAAAGGGAGCCAACCAACCCTGTTCAACGCTGACAATGGGTTCGTTTTCGGTTTCTTTGGTTTGATTGAATACAGGGATTTGCTCGGTAGTGGCACCAATGGTAAACATTTCTTCATCGCCACTGGTTGATGAGCGATATCCCTGAGCAGACGTTTGGCTGGAACTAAAGCTATCCCGCATTCCTTCAGAGAACCCGAAGGGTAAGGAATCGCCTTTTTCGCTTAATCCCATGCCACTCGGAGTTCCTGGCACTACTCCACTGTTACTGAGTAAATCAAAATCTGATTCATTTTGGCTTTCTGAGGACAAGTCTTCTCGATCGCCCAACGCAAAATCAGGAATAGAGCCTAAGTCATCGTCAAATACATCAAATGCATCAAGAAAACCTTCTGTAGTGCTTTGCTGGTCTTCAAGGCTAGAGAAATTTTGTGTCTCTGTTTCAGCAACTTCATCTAGGCTAAAGGAATCACTACCAAAGGCATCATCAAACGCATCAAAATCGAAGTGTTCTTGCCCGTTGAAGCCGTTCTGGTCGAAGGCGCTATCGTCGGGAATATAGTCGCTGTTGTCAAAGGGCTGACTCGGTTGAGTCTGCGCATTGTCAAAGTAGCCAAAGTCGTCTGTACCAGTTTCAAAGGGAGTTTCAATCTCTCCTGAACTCATGAGAAAGGTTTTTTCTTCCTCAAAAACGGGGTAACCTGAATTGTAGGAAGAACCGATGGTCTGGTCTTCAAAGCCAGATGTATCTATCTCTCCATCCGACAATTCAAAGGAGGATTGGGAGTCTAAAGGTTCGCTCAAATCTTCATCAGCTTCTGGACTGAAGAAGTTGCTTTGAGGCATGACAAATGTTGCTGCCGTATGGTCTGTTTGGTCATCAGCAAAGTCAGGGAATAGGCGATCGCTTACCTCATTTTCCCCGAAATTGCTGGCATCCAGATCAAATTCACTCTCTGGGCTATCCAGGGTAAAAAATGCGCTATTATCTTCTTCGAGATCGCCAGCAAAAGCAAAGGGATTGTTATCCGCTTGGGCACTCCAATCTGTTACCTCCTCCTCAATAGCTGAATTTCCGAAGGGATTGCCAAAGCCCATAGCTGAGGTTGAGGAAAAATCCTCGTCCGTTGGTTCATCCAAATCTAGGCTACCCAGGTCGAAAGGTAATGGCTCATCCCCAGTTTCCATGCTGGAGAATGTTTCCAGTGTGGGCGCTTCACTCAATTCATCAGTATCGCCCAGAATTTGAAAACTATCATCAAAATCTTCAGTTGATACCACAAAACCGCCAGAATCTGACCCATTTGGCAATTGAGTTGCGTCCTCTATACCTTTGTTGGCATAATCGACAAAATCTGGTTCTGAAGTTAGATTGAGTACTCTTTCGTACTGTTCCCGCGCTAACTCGTACTGGTGCAGGCCATAGCAGTAGATATGGCCTCGCAGTAGCAGCGCACTTGGGTCATCCGGAAAATTGTCAATCAACCGATTAATAATATCGGCAGCCTCTTGGTAATTGCCCTGCATGTAGGCTTTTTGGGCTTGTCCATATTCCTGCACATAATCCGTACTTGATGCCATTTGCCTCCTCCCGTTTTCAGAAGGAAAAAGTTTTTAGTTGTTTGTTGTTTGTTGTTTGTTGTTTGTTTTCCTGTTATCACAAGTAACAAATAAGAAATAACAAATAACAAATAACTTTTTCCTTAGTTTCATGCTGCCCACCGTGCCGATCGTAGAATTGCCACCTGATCTAAAAGTCGTAAAAATTTATTAGATTCTTGGTCTAACACCCACTCACCCCTTAAAAATGGGGCCATCGTATCCGGAACGTTTGTTGCCATTTGAAGCTGATCAACATCAAGCCAGTCCATATCTACAATCCGATCGACTGCCAGACCTAGCATAGTATCTTGGTCTTCAATGGCAATAACAGGAATCTCTGGTCGATCTGTATTCACGGGTGTTATATCTCCCAAAAACTGACCGAGATCGGATACCCAAATAACTCGCCCTCGCATATTTAGCGTTCCCAACAGCAAGGGGGAAGCATTGGGAATAGCTGTGATTTGGTTGGGCGATGGCTCAAGCACTTCTTTGATGCCAGTAGCAGGCAGGGCAAATTCATTGCCCGAAGGGACGTAAAACCTCAGGTGGAGTTCACCTTCAGGACTTTCCAGTTCCTGAAATTCTGGGGCTTGATCTTGACCCGTGCCAGTTAAAAAGTCCGGATTACCAACCATTACCCTTAAATACCTATATTCCTATTCTTATCCTCTAAGCAGCTGTTTCACCGTACCAATCAGCTCAGTAGGCTGAAAAGGCTTGGCAATGTAAGCATCTGCACCTTGCTTCATACCCCAATAGCGGTCAAATTCTTCACCTTTGGAGGAACACATGACTACGGGCACATTCTGAGTTTTTGGATCGGCCTTAAGACGGCGGCAAACCTCGTAACCGTTCATGCGAGGCATGACAATATCCAA
>DNXU01000571.1:3978-4343 GCA_003505715.1 Cyanobacteria bacterium UBA8803
CTTCCACACCATCACTGGCGACAGTGACCGTCAACCCGCTTCCTTTAAGGAGGTCTGAGATCATCTGCCGTTGTGCAAGGCTATCTTCTACAACTAGAACTGTACTCATAGCTTTCTACCTGATTTGCCGATGACCGACTGAACTGAAGAATGTTACTCCGAGCTTTATACTTAAACATAGTAATGACTAAAGTATCCCTTATCATTGCTGAATCCCGATCTCTCCATCTTCCATTCTGGCAATCATTACCGCCTCCTGGGCATAGTTTGAACGTCTAAGTGAGTTACCTGTGGTGATTGTAACGGAAGAACTACCTTCCCTGAACAATCTGGACCCTTGAAAATAGGTAGAGGGGTGAGGGGGT
>DNXU01000418.1:0-243 GCA_003505715.1 Cyanobacteria bacterium UBA8803
GGTGATATTTTTCTAATCAGTACCCAGTCCACCTCAACCGTTGCTCTGAAAAGTTTTCCTCATCGGCGTTTATACCAAGCTCTCGGTTTTGATGGAGTGCAATCGATTAGTTCGCTGTATTTGGGTTTGGCTCTGTGGAGAAATCCTGAGAAATTACAGACTCGTCCTTCTTATTCTTCAACTGGAGAAGAGTTCGAGGAAAATCCCAATCCGCAAAAAAGCCCAGAATCAGAAGCGGTGGGT
>DNXU01000418.1:425-1082 GCA_003505715.1 Cyanobacteria bacterium UBA8803
TACTGAAGTTGGAGGACGCCGCATTCGAGTGGGAGGACTCTTCACTTTAGGGGCTTCTTTTGGTGCTGATGGCAATATTGTCACGAGTGATTTAAACTTTTTGCGTCTGTTTTCTCAAAGAGAAAAGGGACTAATTGATATTGGTATTATTGGTTTAGAACCAGGAGCTAACCGAGAAATAGTCTTAAAAAATCTGAAACGGGAATTACCCGATGATGTAAAAATATTATCCAAGGAAGAATTTATTGCTTGGGAGAAAAATTACTGGCAAACTAGTACATCAATTGGCTTTGTTTTTTCCCTGGGTACAGCAATGGGTTTTATCGTTGGCATAGTGATTGTTTATCAGATTCTCTATACTGATGTTGACGATCATTTACCAGAATACGCCACCCTCAAAGCCATGGGCTATAAAAATAGCTATCTCTTAGTAGTAGTTTTTCAAGAAGCACTCATGTTGGCCATTTTAGCTTATTTTCCGGGATGCTTAGTGGCTTTAGGACTGTATGGCTTAACCAAAAATGCAACTAGCCTGCCTATGGCAATGAGTCTTGGCAAAGCAGCAACTGTATTAATCTTAACCATTGTCATGTGCAGCGTGTCAGGCGCGATCGCAGTGCGAAAACTACAGGCAGCAGACCCAGCTGATATTTTTTA
>DNXU01000418.1:1208-4262 GCA_003505715.1 Cyanobacteria bacterium UBA8803
AACAACCAACCACCAACAACCAACAACAAATAACAAATAACAAACAACTAATAACTATTGAATAGTATAGCTGCACCTTGATAATTTAATTAATTAGATTACTGCATGTGGGCACGATTTGTTCTTAAGGTGACGTTGACTCCTTCACTGGATTGCTGTAGTACTAGTAATGGCGTAGGTTTAGCTTTCTGATCCCAGTGAATAGAAACAATTCGACCTTGAATGGTAGGTTGCCAACTTTCGTCCTCTGGGCTGAGAAAGTTTTCAATACAGTCAATAATCTGGCTAATGGTTGCTGAAGTAGCCTGAGTGGGTAATTTCATCAATTTGACTTGGATGCGAAACAAGACTCGCATTTTACGTTTCCCGCCGCTTTCCGTCTCATACTTCACATCAAATGTCTCATCAACTTGCCGTCCCGCTGTACTGGCAATACCCACAGCAGTTTGAGAGGCTTGAGTAGGTCGCAGCGCTACGCTGATTAACTGTTTGACCTTAATTTTGATTTGGTTGATGATAGCAAAGTGAAAGACCTCTTCTTCCATGCGCAATCTCAGGTAGTCCAGATTGAATTCCCGGGAGTGAACTAAATCTGGATTACTTTCCATTTTATGGATGGTATTGAGCGCTAACTTTAACTTTTTCTGGAGGTCTTTGGTTTTGAACTGCTCGAATCTAAGCTTCTTACCCATGGCATCCAGTTGGAGCTTGCCATATACGGCTAAACCTACCAGCAGCAATAGTAGTCCCATTGAGGTCAGCTGCCAAGGTTGTTGAGAGGAGTTTTTCGTCAGGGGTGAAGGTGAGATGGGCGAGCGTGACTCAACTGGAGCTTGAGCCAAACTAGATTTTATCGGGATAATCGAAGTAGACATAATGACGAGCAGATAGAATTCAACATTTATTTATAGAATGCCCTTTCTAGATGGCATTGGGGGGTATTACCTACCCAGAAAGTAACTCTGATCGTAATTCTTAAATAGCGAGTAGGAATAGCCTGAGGTTTCATCCCCAGCATCCTTCGGTTTTAGAGGCTAGGTCAATACCTACGACAAGGAATTAGATTTTACAGTCGGATGGCGAAAAATTTAGTCGGATACAGTCTTGTCGTTGCCTGGGGTTGAACGGGCGAGATTCTTTCCAGCTCTCTTCCTCACGGAACCGCTAGGAAGTTGGGAATGGGTAGTTAACCGAACAGTTGAAGTAATGGTAGTAGGTAGGGGAGATGCCCTAGTTAATAGTTCCCAGTTAAGGGATTTAAATTACAAATTGTTAAAGGAACGCTTAATGTTGCCCCTACCTTAGTTTCTAACCTAGTGCCGCCACCTAGCGCGGTAGCTACGGGAATCAATATGGCATAGGTTGGGAAATTTAGTATAGCGACCCAAGCCACCGGGCCACCAAGGTTCGAGAGACCAGTACAATTGATTGCCACTCAGTCCTTCACAGAGAAAGTCCATGGCATCCCCAACCATATGGCGGCTGTAGGGGGCACCCCCAACAGCACGATTAATGTGAGGTGGGCGATACCAACTTGTGACCATAAAAGGCCGCCCAATCCGATCGCGTGCCCGCTGCGCTAGTCTGGCAATGCGAACCATAGCGTCTACCGTCGCCTGGTTGGGAGGCATACGGGTGCCACCATGAGTTGCTTCTGCCCAGGTAAAGTTACCATCTGGAATAATCGAAGCAGATAGTTGAATATTGTAAGGTGTCCAGCGGGCTGGACGTTTGGGAATTATGATCGGCACTGGTTTGGGAGCTGCCTCTATGGCTTGGCGGCGGGCATCATTCAAGCGTTTTGTGTCTTCTAGTAAAGATTGAAGAGCCTGAGTTCTAGTCGGCAGCCCTCGCCAGATTTGAACCAAACGAATTAAGGCTTCTCGTTGATAGTCTTCTTCTTTATACTCTCCTGGCACAACGCGCACGAAGTTTAGCAGTTCTCGATCTAACTGAGTCGCCAGTTTCTCCATACTCTGTTGATCGCTGCTACTGGCTTTGAGCAGTTCAGGATTAATCCCCAAGCTGGCTAGAGCAGTAGTGCGAGAGTCTAATTGACGCCAGAGTCTAAATCCCTCGGTGAGCGCATTACGTTGACTTCCTTGTCCTCGATAGAACTTGGGAATGTTCTGCACAAAGGCAATCAATGCTGGATCGATGATTTTTAGGTCTTCTTCGGGAGAAGTATTTTTTTCTAGAGATGCGATCGCCTCTTCCCTGGTCCGCAGCTGACGCCATAGCTGAGTTAGGCGAATCATTGCCTCCCGTTGATGGGGGTATCCTCCATAGTTAGCTGACATCCGCCCCGCAAATTCTTTGAGGGGAATATCTAACACAGACTCATCGGCAATGGCTGATGCCACTTTATCAGCAGCTACCAGCGACGCTATGACGGCTTCGCGAGTATCTAGTTTGCGCCAGATCCGCACGGCATCTAACAGGGCATCCCGGTGGTGCGGCAATCCGGTATAGTACTGGGGAATTCGATCCACCAGACTGAGTAAAGCCCGATCTAGATAGGCCAAATTTTGGGGTAAGGCTTCGGATTGGAAGTCAGCTTCCAGATCGGCTAGGTAAGCTTGTCGAAGCTGCTCGAAATTGGAGGCTTCTAAACGTGCTGTGGTTGGTTCGTTAGTCGGCGGTACATACCCCCTGGCAATACTTTGCAGAAAGCGATCGCTGTAGCGCCCCTGTTCTGACTGCCACAACTCAGTGCCTTGCAACCCCTGAGCGATAAGACTATCGGTAAGAGAGCGGATGATATTGGTAGCATACTGCACTTGTTCGGGAAAGCTATTAACCTGAGCTAGTGAAACTCGGTTGGCAGGAGAGACACCTAAGCCAGTTTCACCATCTGGCAGAGCAGGAGCAGCATGAGCTTGATACAGTGCAGCCAAAATCGGTTTGTGAATACCCGCTCGTTCGGCCTCTAAGAGATAGTAATAATTTCGTTGATCTGGTGAGAGTGTTGCCATAGCTAATTGCAATAACCCAACATACGGCACTCATTACACAATAATTTATGACGAAGGAGAGGGAGTGAGGGAGTGAGGG
>DNXU01000418.1:4379-11173 GCA_003505715.1 Cyanobacteria bacterium UBA8803
GAGTGAGGGAGTGGGGGAGTGGGGGAGTGGGAAGCCCCATGACCAATCACCCATTACCAATCACCCATGACCAATCACCCATGACCAATCACCCATGACCAATCACCCATGCCCTGTTCCCTTCTTTCGTATATTATGCTGAGGTACTAATTTCTGAACTTGAGAGATTTGGCTGAGGCGAGCGCTGCACCATCGCCTCAAAATTAGAGGTAACAACTGGAATAATTGACCATCCTCATTGGCAACTCTTTAGTCGGATTCCTGTCTCTGGCTGCGGAGGGGCAATATTGTCGCAGCCATAGCCCTCCTAGAGGATTCGTGAAAGGGAAATCCCCGACTTCTTGAAGAAGTCGGGGAGCTGAACCCATGAAGTACGAAGTTTCATTATTCATCTCTCACCAGATTTGGGTACGGTTTTCCAACCTAAGGAGTATAATATTCGCGCTTCATCAAACGAGTTAAAGTTAAATAGCGGATGAGGGTGCAAGTATCCGGAGAAATAAAAACTAATGCAATCTCTAAACCGTTTAATTGTTCAACGTTTGAGAAGAGTTCCTCTGGGCACTGTCTTGATTGTCCCCTTCGTCCTCCAAATTTTTGCCGCCGTGGGTTTAGTCGGATATTTTTCCTGGCGCAACGGTCAAAAGGCAGTAGAAGACTTGGCTAGCCATTTAATCAGTGAAATTAGTTCGCGCATTGACGAACACGTTGAGAGCTACTTAGCTGTGCCTAAGCAGGTTAATCAAATGAATTTACATGCGATTCAGGCAGGGATATTAGACTTGAATAACTTTGAGGATATGGGCAAATACTTTTGGACTCAAGTCAACGCATACAAGTTTAGCTATATTAACTATGGCAATCAAGAGGGCGAATATATTGGTGTTGGCTATGTAGAGGGGATCTTAGAAATTGCCGATCTTTCCCAACCGCATTTGGATCAACTTTATTCCTATGCCCCGGATGCTCGTGGTAATCGGGCTTATCTCCGGCAAATCTACAAGGGTGATAATCCTTTAGCTGCCGATTGGTATACTCATACAATTGCCGCCGGAAAAACCCTTTGGAGTCCAATTTACAACTGGGCAGACTTTCCTGAGGAAATCTCTATCAGCATAAATTCTCCAGTCTACAATAAATCCAATACCATTATCGGCGTTATTGGTATCGATATAAGCATTTCGCATATCGGCCAATTTCTGCGTCAGTTAAAAATTAGTCCGTCCGGCAAAACCTTTATCTTAGAGCGTAACGGTTTATTGGTATCAAGTTCTAGCTCCGTGCCCTCCTACAAGATTGTTAATGGTAAAGCACAACGACTTAAAGCATCAGAAATCAGCGATTTCTGGATTCAAGCCACAACTCAAAAATTGCTCGACCATTTTGGAAATCTCAAAGAGATTAAAGCCACGAAACAGCTTACAGCCAAAATAAAGGATAAACGCGAGTTTATTCAGGTAACGCCCTGGCAGGACGAGTTCGGTTTAGATTGGCTCATTGTGGTTGTCGTCCCAGAAAATGACTTCATGGCACAAATCAATGCTAATACCCGTACAACTATTTTCTTGTGTCTGGCCGCCTTGATGGTGGCAATCCTGCTAGGGCTTTTGACCTCTCGGTGGATTGCACAGCCGATTCTCTATATAGTTAAAGCATCTGAAGCAATTGCCAGTGGCAATTTAGATCTACAAGTAGAGATCAAAGGCGTGAATGAACTAGGAACTCTAGCTCGGTCATTTAACCAAATGACGTTACAGTTGCGCGAATCCTTTACAGCTTTGACAAAAACAAATGAAGAGTTAGAAATCAGAGTTGAAGCACGGACAGCCGAACTCAAGCAAGCCAAAATTACTGCCGAGAGAGCTAATCAAGCCAAAAGTCAATTTCTCGCTAACATGAGCCACGAACTGCGCACCCCTCTCAATGGCATTTTAGGTTATGCGCAAATTATGCAAAGGGACAAAGAGGCTACCCAAAAGCAACAAGATAACATTAGTATTATTTATAAATGTGGCTCGTACTTATTAACTCTAATTAATGATATTTTGGATTTATCCAAAATTGAAGCTGGCAAGCTAGAACTTTACCCCAAGGATTTTCATTTAACCTCCTTTCTTGAGGAAGTAGTAGACATCTGCCGTATCAAAGCCGAGCAAAAAGAAATTAGCTTTATTTACCAAACCTTAAATAAACTGCCCACAGCTGTTAGCGCTGATGAAAAACGACTGCGGCAGGTATTGCTCAATCTTTTGGGAAATGCCATTAAATTTACCGACTCTGGCAGCGTCACATTCAAAGTAGCAGTAGTTCATGGTTCATCGTTCATGGTTCATAGTGGAAAACCATCAAAAATGAACAAGATTCGCTTCCAAGTTGAAGATACTGGGATGGGAATAAACCCAGAAGAATTGGAAAAAATATTTCTGCCTTTTGAACAAGTGGGGGATAGCGATCACCAGGTAGAAGGTACTGGCTTAGGACTCACCATCAGCTGTAGAATCGTGGAAATGATGGGCAGCCAACTCCAAGTTGAAAGTACTCCTGGAGTTGGTAGTAAGTTTTGGTTCGAGCTCGATGTACCCGCATCCAGCTATTGGGGGAATTCACCAGCTGTTCAGCCTAAAGTTAATATTATTGGTTATCAAGGAGAGAGAAGAAAAATTTTAGTAATCGATGACCGCTGGGAAAACCGCTCAGTCATCATCAACTTGCTAGAACCTCTTGGCTTTGAACTCATAGAAGCTAGTAATGGTAAGGAGGGCTTAGCCCAAGCCATGGCTTTTCAACCGGATCTGATTATCACCGATCTGCTGATGCCCGTTATGGATGGTTTTGAGATGATGCGACAGCTACGGCAGCTGCCTGAGTTTCAACAGACAGTTGCGATCGCCTCTAGTGCCAGCGTGTTTCAATTCGATCGTCAAAGGAGCCAGGATGCAGGCTGCAATGATTTTTTGCCCAAACCCATCGAATCAGAAGAGTTACTGGATCAATTACAGCATTATTTAAAATTGCAATGGATTTACGAAGGGGATGAATTGGGAACCCTCAAGGATAGCCTAACGTTTACGATCTTAGAAGCCTCTAAATTTACTACCGACATTAAACCCCGATCATACCCGGCAGAAAGGCTCA
The DNA here is from genome assembly GCA_003505715.1 of Cyanobacteria bacterium UBA8803. Classification (GTDB taxonomy): domain Bacteria; phylum Cyanobacteriota; class Cyanobacteriia; order Cyanobacteriales; family Coleofasciculaceae; genus UBA8803. The sequence goes on from DNXU01000418.1 coordinate 7,515, forward strand.
AGGCAGGTATTAACTGCGATTCTACCATGGTCATACCACCACTGACAGAACTAACTGCCTTGTATGCCGCTATTGAAATTGGTGATTTTGATGCCGTTGAACAGGAAGCAGCCAGACTTGGAAAATTAGACCATCGCTATCAACCATTTTGTACCAAGCTACTCCAATTTGCCCAGAACTTTGACGAGGAAGAAATTATTAAACTGCTCGATCTAGCCATTGCCAATGCCTAACCATGGAAACCAGCCAACAACCACTAATTTTTATCGTTGAAGATCGCCCAGCCAATATTAAAGTACTCTCAGATTGTTTAAAAGAATCTGGGTTTAAAATCTTAGTTGCCAAAGATGGTGAAAGTGCCCTAAAAAAGCTGGAGAAAATATCGCCTGACTTAATCCTCCTCGATATTATGATGCCAGGGATTGACGGTTTTGAAACCTGCCGTCGTTTAAAAGCATTACCAGCAACTCAGGAAATTCCCGTAATTTTTATGACAGCGTTATCTGACACGGTGGATAAGGTTAAAGGCTTGACTATCGGAGGGGTAGACTACATCACCAAACCCTTTCAGCAGGAAGAGGTTCTCGCCCGCATCAACGTTCACCTGCGCCTGCGTAAGCTTACTAAACAACTCCAAGAAGCTAAGCAAGCTGCCGAAGCAGCCAACCGGGCTAAAACTGAATTCCTGACCAACATGAGCCATGAACTGCGTACCCCTCTCAATGCCATTTTAGGGATCGCCCAAATTCTCCAAGGCTCAAAAACTATGACAACAGAGGAACTCGACCAAATCCACATCATTTACCAGTCTGGCTCCCACCTACTGACCTTACTTAACGATGTCCTGGATTTATCAAAAATTGAAGCCCAGAAAATGGAGCTTTGCCTAACAGATTTATCTTTTAGTACTTTCCTCAAAGAGATAGCAGAAATCTGTAATATCTGGGCACAGCAAAAGGGAATTTACTTTATTTATCAGCCTACATCTCAACTCCCTCCGGTTATCCATGCTGATGAAAAACGGCTGCGACAAGTTCTGATTAACTTATTGGGAAATGCTATTAAGTTTACCGATAAAGGGGGCGTAATTTTTAAAGTAGTGACAGCGGATTTGAGCGAGGATGCAGTACCTAGATTATCGGTGCCCGAAGAAACTTCTCCTCTCACAGATAAATCATCTGTTACCAAATCCGTTGCTAGGGTTCGTTTCCAAATCGAAGATACTGGTATTGGTATGACCAGCGCAGAATTAGAAAAGATATTTTTGCCATTCGAGCAGGCCGGTCACAATCGTCACAAACCTGAAGGTACGGGCTTGGGATTAGCGATTACTCAAAAATTGCTTCAAATGATGGGTACTACTTTGAAGGTGAGCAGTAAACCTGGTGTTGGTAGCGTTTTTTGGATGGATTTGGACTTGTCAATCGCTACACAATTGCCAGAAACAAATAAATCCGAGCTATCTTCTACTTCAAAGCCATGCCAATTTGACTCGCAATTAGCCCAACAGCTACCCTTACGCATACTCCTAGCTGAAGACAATGTGGTGAATCAGAAGGTGACCCTGCACCTGTTGAAGCGGTTGGGGTATCAAGCCGATGTGGCTCACAACGGTCAAGAAGTGCTTGTTGCTTTGCGGCAACAGTCTTATGATGTCGTGTTGATGGACGTGCAGATGCCGGAAATGGATGGACTAGAAGCTTCTCGGCACATTTGTCAGGAGTGGCCGGAACCCAATCGCCCCTGTATCATTGCTATAACAGCCAATGCGATGGAGGGGGACAGGGAGAAGTGTTTGGCAGCAGGGATGAATGACTATATCAGCAAGCCAATTCGAGTTGAGGCTGTTGTCGAAGCCTTGCGTCACTGCAAAAATTGTTGACCTTATGGAATTTCTGTAAAGTCAACTGATTTCTATATCCACAGGTCTGCTAAGTTGTTGGTTGGTTAATGTCTCTTGGCGTCACGAGGAAGCGTGGTGGGAGCAACGTCATGTCGCTAGTTGTCCAAAAATACGGTGGTACTTCGGTTGGTTCAGTAGAACGCATTCAAGCTGTTGCCCAACGGGTGATAAAAACAGTCCAGATGGGTAACTCTTTAGTAGTCGTCGTTTCGGCAATGGGGAAGACGACTGATGGTTTGGTAAAACTCGCTAAGGAAATTTCCCCGAATCCCAGTCGTAGGGAAATGGATATGTTGCTTTCCACAGGCGAGCAAGTCTCCATTGCCCTGTTATCCATGGCATTGCAGGAATTGGGACAAGCAGCTATTTCCCTAACTGGTGCGCAGGTAGGTATTGTTACAGAAGCCCAACACAGCCGTGCCCGAATTCTTAACATCCACACCGAGCGGATTTTAAAGCATATAGAGGAAGGCAAAGTCGTTGTTGTCGCAGGGTTTCAAGGCATCAGCAGCACCGATGAATTGGAAATTACTACCCTGGGGCGCGGCGGTTCCGATACCTCAGCTGTAGCATTGGCAGCGTCATTGGGGGCATCTCGGTGCGAGATTTATACCGATGTACCGGGGATTTTGACAGCTGATCCCCGCCTGGTCCCGGATGCCCAACTCATGGAAGAAATTACTTCCGATGAAATGCTGGAATTAGCCAGCTTGGGGGCAAAGGTACTGCACCCCCGTGCTGTGGAAATTGCGCGGAATTACGGCGTGCCTCTGGTAGTCCTATCAAGCTGGACAGACGATCCCGGTACAAGAGTAGTATCCCCAGCACCTCAGCCTCGTCCCCTGGAAGGCTTAGAAATTGCCCGTCCCGTTGATGCCGTAGAATTTGACACGGATCAGGCCAAAGTGGCACTGTTGCGGGTGCCAGATCGTCCCGGTGTAGCAGCGCGGTTGTTTGGGGAAATTGCCCGCCAAGACGTTGATGTGGATTTGATTATTCAGTCAATTCACGAAGGCAATACCAACGATATTGCTTTTACAGTGAACAAAGGCATTCTTAATCGCGCCGAAGCAGTTTCAGAAGCGATCGCCCCTTCCCTACGCACTCAGCATACCGTCCATCCTGAAGAAGCGGAGGTCATGGTTGAGCGCGGCATGGCGAAAATCTCGATTGCAGGTGCCGGAATGATAGGGCGTCCGGGGATTGCAGCACAGATGTTCATCACCTTAGCAGAGGCTGGAATCAACATTCAAATGATTTCTACCTCCGAAATCAAAGTCAGCTGCGTCATTGATGCCGAAGATGGCGATAAGGCGATCGCTACTCTGTGCCAAACTTTCGGAGTCAACAGTTCCCCCTGCCGACTCTCACCATCCTTACCCATTTCCCCCTCCCCACTTCCTACTCCCCACTCCCCAGTCAGAGGTGTTGCCCTCGATCTCAACCAAGCTCGTTTAGCAATTCGCTACGTCCCGGATCGTCCCGGTATGGCTGCTAGGATATTTGGGCGCTTAGCGGAACAAAATATCAGCGTTGATACGATTATCCAGTCTCAGCGCTGCCGAGTGATCGATGGTATTCCTACCCGCGATATCGCCTTTACCTTGTCCCAAGCAGATGCCGAAGTTGCACGGCAAACTCTAGAGGAGGCAGCACCCATTCACGGGTGGGGGGAAATTCTCGTCGATCCAAATATTGCCAAAGTGAGTATCGTCGGTGCTGCCATGATCGGGCAACCTGGGGTAGCAGCGCAAAT
>DNXU01000418.1:11195-11371 GCA_003505715.1 Cyanobacteria bacterium UBA8803
GAGCAAATCAACATTCAAATGATTACCACCTCAGAAATTAAGATTAGCTGTGTAGTTGCCCAAGAGCAGGGTGTAAAGGCTTTGCAAGTAATTCACCAAGCGTTTGGTTTGGCGGGGAGTAAGAAAATAGAAGTTCCGGCTTAGGGGTGAGTGAGGGGGTGAAGAGGTGAGGGGGT
>DNXU01000417.1 GCA_003505715.1 Cyanobacteria bacterium UBA8803
ACCAACAACCAACAACCAATTTATTCCCCTAGTTCTGATAAATAAGGCTTAATTAACTGCATAATTTTTTCATCATCAAACTCGTCGGCAAGTGCCAGTATCATGGTGGCAAAAGGAATATACTCAGCGCCTAATTGCTTAAATTGCATGGCAGCATCTTCAACACCTTTAAAATCACCAATCTGAAGGGCTTCATACAGAGAAATTAGTTCCTTGCTGGGTGGGATCGCCATGTCTGTTGATATCACCTCTGTGAAATGATTCGACTCATCCCCCAGTTCCTCAAAACGAGTTTTAGTATTATCATCAAAAATCCAGATCAAGTTTAAGGACTTCTCAATTTTGTGGAACAATTCTTCTATTTGGATAGGCTTGGGGAGAAAATCATTGCAACCAGACTCTCGACTCTTTTGCCGATCGCCTTCAAACACGCTAGCAGAAGTAGCAATAACAGTTGTAGTTTGAAACTCTGGTAATTGACGGAGTTGCCGCGTCATCTCAAAACCATCCATCACTGGCATCATTAAGTCAGCGATAATCAAATGGGGCTGAACCTCAATGGCTTTTTCTAAACCCTCTTTTCCGTTAGATGCCTCTACTAGTTCAAACCCGCTCTGTTCTAGCATCTTCGTAATAACGGCACAATTCTCCCAACGATCGTCAACTACCAAAATTTTTCGTTTTTCACCTTGATAGCCAATGATGCGCTCCATTGATATTACGGTATTTGGCTCAGGCTCAAAATGCGTGCAGCTTTCTGGTAAGTCTAAGTCAAACCAAAATGTACTGCCAACTCCAGGGGTACTCTCGACAAAAAGTTTACTCCCCATCATTGCCACAATTTTCTGACTAATCGCTAGTCCCAATCCAGTCCCTTCGGAGCGACGCGAACTATCTCCTACTTGCTCAAAGGGTAAAAATATCCTTTCCCTTTGCTCGCGAGTCATGCCAATGCCCGTATCTTCAACTAGGAAACGGAGTTGGTTGTTGGTTGTTGGTTTTTGGTTGTTGGTTGTTGGTGGTTGGTTGGTTGGTGGTTGTTGGTAATTCATTTAGTCTGTACCATTCGCCATTCACGATTACTCCTACCTTGAAGGTTACGCTGCCAGTATCGGTGAATTTGATAGCATTGCTTAGAAGGTTTAATAAGACTTGGCGCAGTCGTTTTTCATCGACCTGAATAATGGTAGGGAGTTGAGTGAGAGCAACCTGTGTGAAGCGAATTGATTTTTGTGCCGCTTTGAGACGGAAGATATCTGAGACTTGGGTAAGGAAGGAGGGAAAATGAACGTCTCCTAGATAGAGTTCGAGCTTATCGGCTTCAATTTTGGATAGGTCTAAAATATCGTTAATTAGCGTGAGGAGGTGCGTACCGCACTGGTAGATAGTAGCAACAGCCTCTTTTTGCTTAGGAGTAGAGTTTCTGTCACCTTGCAGAATTTGAGCATATCCTAAGATGCCATTGAGCGGTGTACGAAGTTCGTGGCTCATAGTTGCCAAGAAGGCACTTTTGGCACGGTTGGCAGTTTCAGAGGCTTCTTTTGCCTGTTGCAGTTCTGCTTCGACCTGTTTGCGAGCGGTAATATTAACGCTACAGCCGATAATTCGATAGATTTGCCTTTGCTCGTTCCACAGTGGAGTGAGACTTGTCATCCACCAAGTCGGTTTTCCCTGGAATGGCAAACACTCCTCATAGGTAATAGTTTCTCCAGCTTCAATACAATCACGATAATGCTGCTGCACCGCTGCGGCGGCATCGGGAGGAAGCAGTTGTTCAGGAGTCTTGCCTTGTAACTCAGTTGATAGAATGCCCGTTAGTTGCTCGTGGGCAGGATTTAAGCCTACATAACGAAATTCGCCTTTTTCTAGAACGTCTACGACAAAGATTGACTCTACCACCCCGTCATAAATGCTGCGTAAAAAGTGTTCTTGTTCCTCTAGTTCCTTAGTACGCTCGGAAACTTTCAGTTCTAGGGTTTGGGCATAGTTTTCTAATGCCTGGTGGGAAAGTTGCAGGTTTTTCCAGAGGAGATAGCTGCGACTGGTAATTCCTGCACTAACAAGGGCTAGGAATGGTGCAGCAATAGTCACCCACCAGCCCGCCAGAAAGAACAAATAGGAACTAGCAATCAGACTACCACTAACTGTGGGAATGGCAATTACTGCCCAACGTCGCGATTGGCTTCGCCACGCCAAAAGCGATCGCACATTCCATCCCAACACTGTCCCTATACTTGACCAAAGCAGAATCCACAACCATCCCAACGGTGCTGGTAAGCCTCTGAGCAACTTTCTACCATCTAATACCGCACTTAAAATCTGACTAGCGAGATCGGCATGTAGCTCAACGCCTGCCCAAGCCGTGCGAACGTCAGTTGTGTAAGGGGTATAGAACTTATCGCCCAAACTCTGAGCTACTGTGCCAATCAATATAATTCGCCCCTGCATCAAATTAGCAGGAACTCTGTCTTCTAGAACATCAGTGATAGAGAGCTTGGGGAATCCCCCGTGCCAGCCGTGAAAGTTAGCGAGAATTTGATAGCCGCCCACATCGGCACGGACGTAACCGCCTTCGTTCTCTTGGAGTGGCAAAAACTTAGCTTTACCAAGCTTAAGAGTTCCGTCCTTGCTAGTGCTTTGAGGTCTAATGTTTTGAGCCTCTAAATAGGCTAAGGCTAACTTGAGTCCCAAAGCCAAGCTAGTTTTGCTATGACTAGTCCCCTGTACAGACGTTTCACTCACCCGTACCGATAGCAGATGACGGCGGACTTTGCCATCAGCATCTAGCACTAAGTCGCTGGCAGCAACTTGATTTCGTTCTCCAAGGAGGGGAGGTGGCCCAACCGCAGATCCGTTAGCATCGCTGAGTGCTTTTTGAATACCAATCAGATTCGGCGTAGAGGCAAAGACTTTGAGTAATTCCTGATGTCCGGGTTCTGCTGGGAGATTGCGATATAGATCTAGCCCGATTAAAGCAGGTTGATGAGTTTCGAGTTTTTTTATAAGTTTAGCTAGGGTAGCGTCTGACATCGGCCAGCGTCCCAAGCGCGAGATATCTGGCTCATCAATGGTAACAATAACTACGCGAGATGCGCCCGACTCCAGTGGCCGCAAGCGAAACCATCGATCCAAAACAGCAGTTTCTAGCAACTGCAAGGCTCCAGATGATTGCAGCGCTATAACTGCTCCCGTCACACTGAGCGCTATAGTCCCTAGGCTACGCCACTGTAGAATTGGCACTCTTAGCCTTGTCCACATTAATTGTTTTGCCTATAGCCGAGTGGTGCATCCCTACAGGGGATACAACTAGTCTAAGGGTTTAGTTGCTATGGCATCAAGTCCCACTGAGTTCAATAACTGCGCCCAAGTAGCAGCTAGTGCTGGATTATCCGGTTGAGTGTGTTGGAGTTCCATCAATGTCGTTAGCGCATCGTACCAGAATCCCTGCTGAGCATAGAAAGACACCTGCTCTAGGGGTGTAGCCGTTGCTAACTGCTGCTTTAAGCTATCGCTTGGTTCACTGCGTTCGAGCCAACCGCCTACAACCCAGTCATCAGTTCGGTCATTGGGATTGCAAGCCAAGGCAAATGTCCAGTAGTAGGGCTTACCCTGTGCTAGTGCTGGGTTTCTGGTAGCCAGTGGGGGGTCCGTGGCATAGAATGGCGACCCCCGGCCGGCACCAGCCGTCATGGGCATCACAAGGTGAGGGACATCAAACCGATGAGCACAGTCGAAGAACGGGTGAAGAAGATCGTCGCCGAGCAACTGGGCGTTGCCGAAGCCGACATCAAGAACGAGTCCTCCTTCGTGGAGGATCTCGGCGCGGACTCGCTGGACAACGTGGAGCTCGTGATGGCGCTCGAGGAGGAATTCGAGTGCGAGATCCCCGACGAGGAGGCCGAGAAGATCACGAACGTCCAGCAGGCCATCGACTACGTCTCGGCCCACCTGAAGCAGTAGCGCCGCCGGGGCCCCGGCCCCGCGAAGGACCGAGCCGGGGGCCGCGAAGGCCCCCGTTTCACATCCGCCACCCCGCCACCACCGCAACCGGAGCGAAGAGAACGGCAAGCGCCGCGTCGTCGTCACCGGCCTNNGGCTTACCCTGTGCTAGTGCTGGTGCTGTATCCGGTAAGCGAATGCTGACTAAACCTGCTTTACCAACAGGGATATTCACTTGGTAAATGCCATTCATCTGCTCATCAAACAAGCTAAGTTCAGCCATCTTAGCGGTGGTTTGGGGCAGATAAACTAAGAAATTTGGACGTTCTGCCTGAGTTAACCCCAAGTGACGACCAGGACTGAGACCTATTAAAGCATCGGACGTTGCAGATGGATTGGATAAGCACGGTGTTCCCACAGGACGCGATCCTCCCCCGGACGTACCACCATGAGGGGCATCTCTGTCGGGAGGAGGTTCAAAACTGGCTACAACGTTAGACTCAGCCCAAACGTTAGCTGTTAAAGGAGGGGCTAACACAATTGATAAGGATAAGAAGCAAAATGCCAGTCTAGAGATAGATGTAATGAAACTCATAATCTTATAAAAACACTGATTACATATTCGTCTTATAGCATGGTTATGTGAAAATTTTGGTGATAGGTGATAGGTGATAGG
>DNXU01000421.1 GCA_003505715.1 Cyanobacteria bacterium UBA8803
TTGGGTGTTGGGTGTTGGGTGTTTGTAAGAGTTAGGGGGGTGGGTGGGAAGGGGGGAAGGTGAGATTTTTTTTTCTACCTTCCGCCTTTTCAAGCTTCAACTTATTTGGATTCTCCGGGGACGATTAGGGTTTGGACGTAAGCCATTCCTTTGTCTAGGATTAAGCCGACAGCACCGATGTAAACTAGGGCGAGGATGATATCGCTGACGTAGTTATTTTGATACGCATCCCAGATGAAGAAACCAATCCCGACAATCCCTGACATCACAATCTCTGCTGCAATAATTGCCAACCAGGCCAAACCAATTGCAATTCTGAGTCCTGTAAAAATGTAGGGTAAAGCTGAGGGAATCAGGATGTTGAAGAAGTACTCTTGCTTGGACAGTTGCAGAACTTTGGCGACGTTATTGTAGTCTTGGGGAATTTGCTTGACGCCTACGGTGGTGTTAATTAGAATCGGCCACACTGCGGTCACAAAAATTACGAACAAGGCAGCGGGTTCGTTCTTTTGCAGGGCGGCTAGGGCGATCGGTACCCACGCTAAGGGCGCAACCATCCGCAGGAACTGGAAGATTGGGTCTAGGGCTTTATCCATAATGGGTGTTGTACCCACTAAAATACCCATGCCAATCCCGACAATGGCAGCGGCAGTATAACCGATCGCCACCCGTTGCAAGCTTGCCAATGTCTGCCAAAACAGACCTTTATCTAAACCTCCCCGATCTAAGAACGGATATAACAACAGTTCTCTTGTCCGTTGTTCTGTAATTAGGCTCAAAGGTCCTGGCAACTTGGTGATGCCTGAAGAAGAGAGCAGTTGCCACAAAACTAATAGGATTGCCAGTGCTACTAGGGGTGGTATGAGGTTGGGTATTTGCTTTTGCAAGTTAGCTACGAAGGCATTCTGGGAGCCGTTCGGTACAGTGCGTCTGGCGGCTGTTGTCATGGATGTGATTTCCTCTGGTGATTGGTATGCGGGGCGTAAACTTTAGCGGAAGCGCAGCTGTTCTCATAATCTTAATACTTTTTTAAGATTTTTGTGAACTTGAGTGACTTCAAACCTGCGCTCTTGTATCTCAGGGCTGGAATAGGCTGTTTTCAACCGCAGCCGATAGTTCTAAACTTTGACTTTCTTGATTTTCAGGCTCTTCAGGTATTCTTCTGGTTTTTCTGGGTCAAACTTGATACCATCAAAGAATTCTTCAACGCCACGGGATGTCTCGGTGGGGATATCTGCGGCTGGAACACCTAATTCCTTCGCAGCTTCTTTCCAAAGGTCTTCCCGGTTTACTTTATCGATGAGTTCTTTAGCGGTGGTTAAAGTTTCGGGTGGCAAGAAACCCCAGCGCACGCTTTCGGTGAGGAACCAAAGATCGTGACTCTTGTAGGGATAGGAGACACTACCTTTTTCATCTTTCCAGTACAGCGCTGCCATTGATTTGTCATCAATTTGGCGTTCGCCCATGTTGTACTTGCCCATAAATGGGTCTAACAGAACGGCCTCCGGAACGTTGAAGTAGCTCCGCCCAGCTAGGATTTGAGCTAACTCTTTGCGGTTTTCAAAATTGTCGCACCATTGTTGAGCTTCCATGATGCCTTTTAAGAGGGCTTTGGTGGCTTTGGGATTTTTTTCAACCCAATCTCCCCTCATGGCGAAGTATTCTTCAGGGTGGCCTTTCCACATTTCTGCGGTTAAGGCAGCCATGAAGCCAATCTTATCGCCAACGATCCGGTAAGGCCAGGGGTCGCCAGTACTGAAGGCATCCATCGTACCCGTCTTCATATTGGCAACGGTTTGGGCAGCAGGCACGGTGAGCAGTTCGATATCTTCATCGGGATTGATGCCACCTGCTGCCGCCCAGTAGCGCAGCCAGAATTCCTGGTTGGCTTGGGGGAAAGTGTAGGCGGCTTTGAACTTCGTGCCTCCTGATTTAAGTCCTTCAAAGAAAGACTTCTTCCCATCTAGCTTCAAACCAATACCCTTACCTTGGTGCTTGCTAGCGATCGCAATTCCATTCCCGTGGGTATTTAATTGTGCCAGGACGTACATGGGAATTTTTTCATTGCCCTTGGTGATTAGCCCTTCCGAAATCTGATAAGGCATGGGCATCTGCCACTGACCCCCATCAATACCTCCTCCGGCAGATCCAATCTCCACGTTGTCTCTAGCCGAACCCCAGTTGGCTTGCTTGGCAACTTCCACATTGGTCATGCCGTACTTGGCAAAGAAGCCTTTTTCCTTGGCAATGATTAGAGGTGCTGACTCAACGATGGCGATATATCCTAGCTTGGCCTGAGCAGTTTCCGGTTGCTGTTCGGGGGTAAGGTTAATAGGTTGAGCTTGAGTTGATTCGGTAGCAGCATTCGTGGATGAGGGTGGGTTGCCCAAACAGCCTTTGAGCAATATACAACTGGCAGCCGATGCTCCAGCAGTCCAGAGAAACTTGCGGCGAGAATATTTGGAAAAATCGGACATAAAACCTCCTGGCAGCTAATTTTAGTTTTTTACACTGCTAACAAATTGCTATGTTTTTAGACAATTTAAACTGCTGTATAAGCCCTCTTTAATAATTGCCGCTACTAGCAATTTAGGCTTGGTTTATCACAACTTAGATGTATTCCTTTAAAGATTTCGGTAACATTCAGTCGTGTTAAAACCGCAAGTTGCCTGATTAGATTAGCGACTATCAGTTATATCAATGGTCATGATAGAGCGAAGCGAAGAATGGCAGAATCCTCTTCACTGCGTTCGCCATGACCTTTGTTTATCTGATTACGCTTTATTGCTGTTGGTATCAGCTTACCATCTTTGACGAGTCAGTAAATCGCTTTTTGCTAAAATCTGAAAAAAATCTTAAATAGTACTTATAAGAGAAGTTTTAATAATCTTTATTTTTAGAGAATTTTGGATGTTTAACTCTATCTATATCTATAGTAATCATTGAAGATTTGCCTAAGTAATAGTAACTATCAATTGTCACCATTGATAACTTCAATTAATCTCTCAACCGAGCTTTCATATTAAATAGTTATTAAAATATATAATTATTTGATATAGTATTGATTTACATAACTTAATACTTATCAGCCAAATATTTAAACTTCATTGCAGATTCATTACAAATTCAGAAGAGAGTCCCAAGGGCGTGGTAACGTCTATGGGTGTTTGTTAACCCAACAGCACGGAGTTAGGAGAAGGAGGACACCTTGGATTTGCATTCTGTTCAAGCCCCAACCCATTTTTTTCATGAAGATATTAGTGAGTACGTGGCTCACCTTCAGCTTCACATGGCGTTGCAAGCCCGCAACTTAGTGCCTACCCTCACCAAGGCAGTCGATAGTCGGGAGCAGCTATTGCAGCAAACCCAAGCGAATATAGAAAAGCTGGTCTCGCGACAAGCTATATAGTCCTTTGGTAGCGGATTTCGTAAGGGATGTGACGGAACAGGGGTGACGCCAAATCCGCTAAGTAGCCCCCCCTAACCCCCCAACCTTGGGGGGAAACAGAATTTAATATCAGTTTCTTGAGAGTATATGAAGCCAAGATTATGGATTGTAGCTGGTGGCCTTCTTCTCTTCATCAGACCTACCCATGCTTGCCCTAATGACCTAGTTGGCCGTCGTCTCACAGCGCCCGAAATAGATGCGCTAGGTTCTCCAGTCCAGTCGCCTTGCAGCAATAACAAGCTCCCGCCCGGCACTAAAGCCGAAACCTGTGCAGTGCGCGGACCCTACCAAGGCATCATCACCGGCCAACAAGGACCCGATGGGAGCTTATCCGATGCGCTAGCCACCTGCGGTGCCGACCCATCTTGCCTTGGCGTGAGTTCTGTTTGGTATAGCCAAAGCCCTTGGTTTGCTGTAACAAAAGCCTCCAGCTTCGCGGTTGATACTGCATCATATGGGTGTACCATGGTGCTCGATTGTAGGGAGACGGAATGACGCAGATGATGTTCCGTTTCTTGAGAGTGTCAACCGAGGAATGATGGTCTAGGATAGTTAGAGATCCATCAAGGTGGATTAATGCCAAAGAAAAGACAAAATGATAAATAAACTCCTCCTAATGCAGAAGCGAGCATGCATAACGGAAAGAACCAAAAATGAAAAAACGAAGCATCGAGTGCATCTTGCGGATTTTTTGGATTGTATAAAACCTTAACCTTGGTTCCACTAGCCCTCAACGCCCCGCCAGAGACAGAGAATGGTAAGACAAAGGAAACCTTCTCACCATTCAGGGTCTGAAATTCTATCTCCTCACTAGTCGATCGAGGACTAAATAAAGTGCCACGAGTTATCTTATGTCCAGTAATAACACCACTCGTCAGAATGCCCTTGGTCGCCATTTGATAATTTTTGCGGAGCATTGTTATAGCAAAATAGCCAAACAAACCACTGAACAACAGACACACGGTTCCGGCAAGGATCTCGATCCAACCGACTGGGTTTACACTCATAACGGCACTAACCATTAACTCTAGAAGTTATTGTCGGGGTAGCGCGGGGTTGGTTGAAGTAGTTATAGGCAGCGCGGGAAATTTGGCGGATCAACTCTGCACCACTGCCATCATTGTGGGGACGTTTGACCATGGCAACGATAATGTAACGCTTGCCAGTGGGCATATCTACTAAACCAACATCGGCAATCAGAGAGCCAATATCGCCAGTTTTATGGGCAATTATGGCACCCGCTCCCAGCCCTTTGGGAATTAGTGAGTTGTTCACCGTTCGCTGCATTATATCCAGCAGGCGATCGCGAGAGCGCAGGGATACCAACTCGCCTTGATTTACCATGAACATTAAATTAGCTAAGTCTCTGGGACTGCTGGTATTGGTTCCTTCCAAATCTGGCAGAGGGTTTTTGATAACGGTTGCGGTTAGGCCCCAAGATTGGAAGCGTTGATTTAGCGCTGCTGCGCCACCGAGTTTTTTAATAATCATATTGGTGGCTGTGTTATCGCTAATCGCGATCATCTTAGTAGCCACCTCTAGTGCTACGTATTGGCTGCCAGGTTGCTTGTATTGCAAATCTCCCGAACCTGTTGCGATCGCTTCTGGTTCCAACGTTAGCGGTTCATCCAAGCGAATTTTACCTGCATCTACATCTTGAAAGAAAGCGACGAGGATCGGCACCTTAATGGTGCTAGCTGCCGGAAAAATAGACTGACTATCAGAGTCGAGGTAGGCACCCGTATCCAGATCGACCATGAAGACTCCCGGTTGCAAGTTGGGATTTTGGGACGCTAGAGTCTGAATTTGGGTTTTTAAGGGCAGGATTTCTTGGCGCTGGGGTAGGGGTGTAGAACGGTTGACACTCTTAGGGCTTTCTTGGGTTTGAGTTTGAACACCCTCATCAGCTTTCATTGATAATTGGTTGGCGGGATCGAAGGCTGACAACAAGGTGCCTGCGATCGCGCCAATGCCAATTCCCAGAATCAACAGGCGAGTAATATATACTAACGGACCAAACGGGCGTTTTTGCGGACGCCGAGTTCGCTGCATTTTTTGAGTTGAAGGGGTTGAGGCGCTAGGAGGTTGCCGCTTCTTGGAGGCACCGTTTCTTCTAGTTTGGGCTGGTGGTACAGATACCACCGCAGCCACAGGTGTAGGCTTGGGTTCCTGGCGAGGTTGGCGTGTATTCGTTGGTGGTGGCAAGGGCTGGGATGTCTTTACCCGCTCGACAGGGCGTCCCTTGGGTTGCTGATTTACTTTAGGGAGGGCGGGGGAAGCAGGAGAGGGAACCCCACGTTTGAAGGCAGTAGCTCGCGATCGCTTTCTAGACAAACCGTCTGCCTTATCCCTCTCCCCAAATTTGGGCAACTGAGGGTTGCTTTTCCAATCCAGCCACCATTGCCGTAGCTGAGAGCTAGTACGGGCAGTTAGTGGTGGTTCTGGTTGCCGAGGTTTCAGCTGTCTGCGCGGCAATGGTTTGGGGCGCGTGGGCAAACCTTGGGGTGTTACCTCCTGTAAACTGCCCTTGGCGACATGCAACCTCGCCCGTCGCAGGATGGGTGGGGGTGGTGGAGGTGGTGCAGGCATCATCTCCTGCCCAGAAGGTTGTTTTAGCCTAGTGCGGCGCTGACGGGGACGGCGATGGAGTTGTTGTTCCCGCTCAGAATTATCAGGCTTATGCCTGTTACCCATAGACCCTGCCACCGATGACACCTCCTACACAACTCGTTTATTTATTTATAGACAGTTGACCCACACCATTCTCGATCTGCGATCAGCAATTGGCTATAGGTTCTGTGTTTACCATACAAGGGACGCAAGCTTATTCTAGGACTGATTTTGTCTCTAAACTATCATCGATATCAGACCTCGGCAGAAATGCCAAGGCCCATTCCACCTGACGCAGCATTCCTCTGAGCATCGCCACCTCCGCTGTACTCGGTGCTGCTCGGTGCAACAACCGCCGCAATTTTTCCATCCTGGCACCAGCTGTATGGGGATAAAGATAACCGATTTTTAACAACAGTGTTTCTAGATGTTGGTAGTAGGCTTCTAAGTCATCTAGGGACGCAGTATCGATCGAGTGGGGAACCGGGAGTGGAGTTTGAAGGTGCAATTGGGCAATTTGATAAAGCTCGTAACAGCAAATAGTAACGGACTGAGCTAGGTTTAAGGAAGGATACTCTGGGTTAGAGGGAATACAGATAAATCGCTGGGCGTAGTTCAGTTCGCGATTGTTCAATCCTCGGTCTTCAGGGCCAAAAATTAAGGCAGAAGTAACTCCGGTTTCGACTAACCAGGGCAAAGCCACTCGGGGGGATTCCAATTGAATGGGTAGGTTCCGGACTCGGGCAGTTGTTGCGATCGCTCGCTGACATCCGGTTAAAGCATCTGGAAAGGTAGCTACCTGCTGGGCGGTTTCCAGGATGTCCGCACCATGAACAGCCATTTGCCGCGCTTGTTCCCCTAAAGGATCGCAGTGGGGATTTACCAACCATAGCTGGCGCAATCCCATATTCTTCATGACACGGGCAACTGACCCCACGTTTAAAGGGCCAGCAGGTTCTACCAAAATAATTCTGACGTTCCCTAAGCTCATGTTGCACAACTTTAGGGTGGGTAAGCCTTAACCCACCAAATCCTCTAAAAAAGTTACGGTGCGTTAGCTTGAGGGTAACGCACCCTACGGAATTCGTTGACTTGGGGCTGAAGTCTCTTCCAGTCCTTATAAGAGGTAGATTTTGACAATTCAATTAACAGTTCTTTACGATTGAAGAATAAATCTAGTCATAACTTAGCATGGCACGAGGGCGATCCAAGTATGACCTGCCCACAAAAATCTGCCCAGTCTGCAAACTTCCTTTCACCTGGCGCAAAAAATGGGCGAAATGCTGGGATGAGGTGAAATTCTGCTCAGAACGCTGCCGCAGACGTAAATCGAATGCCAATTGAATACAAGAACTCGTACCAGTAAGTTACAACGCTCACATCAAGGAGGTTAGTTAATTACATGCAACCCAAACTTATTATCCACGGCGGTGCAGGAAGTTCGCTCAAAACTAAAGAAGCTAGCCAAGCGGTGCGCTATTCCCTTTATAAAGTCATAGAGGATATTTATAGCCTGTTGTTAAATGGTGCTAGTGCTGGTGAGGCTGTGGTGCGCGGCTGCCAGCTACTCGAAGATGACCCCCGCTTTAACGCCGGAACTGGTTCAGTGCTGCAATCCGATGGTCAAATCCGTATGAGTGCAGCGTTGATGGATGGGACGCAGCAGCGCTTTAGCGGCGTGATTAATATCTCGCGAGTCAAAAATCCCATCTATTTAGCCAAAACTCTGCAAGACTCTGCCGATCGCGTACTCTCCGACTATGGTGCTGCCGAACTGGCACGAGAACTCCATACCCCTACCTACAATCCCTTAACCGAGGTGAGGTTGAAGGAATGGCTGCAAGAGAGGCAGGAAAACTTTGACAGAACGATGGCTGACGTGGTTGCCGAACAAGAATTTGTTAAACCCTCTGAATCCGGACGGGGTACGATTGGTGTCGTCGCCTTAGACAGTCAGGGACATCTGGCAGCAGGAACCTCTACTGGTGGCAAAGGGTTTGAACGCATTGGCCGCGTCAGCGACTCCGCTATGCCGGCGGGAAACTATGCTAACCGCAAAGCCGGAGTCAGCTGTACAGGAATTGGCGAACACATTATTGATGAATGTCTGGCTGCCAAAATTGTCGTGCGGGTCACGGATGGTCTATCGCTGCGCGAAGCGATGGCACGCTCCTTTACCGAAGCACGGGAGAACGACCGCGACTTTGCCGCGATCGCTCTTGACTACACTGGTGCGATCGCTTATGGAAAAACCAGCAAAACCCTACTCGCCGCCTATCATACAGGCGAACAGATCGGTGACACTCTAGAAATGGTTGAGGACGTACAAACCATTTTTTAGCGAAAGTTGTACCTACTTGTAATAGTTCCTAATTTCACGGAAAAATACGGAAATTAGTTGGTAAGAGTAATCTTAACTAGGAGAACTACTACACCCTCTATCCCATCGCCAACAGCATTTGGGACTACCTTGCGGATAAATCTATTTCCTAGATAGTCATGGCGCTTCTATGGGAAGTCGCCTCAATTGTTCTATAGGAATATTAGCCTGGTTGAAAGCATCCCACGCCTAAAAGTGCGTGGGATGTTTTTGAGAGAGCTGACACTATCTGTAAGACAGTCGTAAGCTGTGTATTACAGTACTCAGTAGTCTCACTGAAT
>DNXU01000138.1:0-4634 GCA_003505715.1 Cyanobacteria bacterium UBA8803
CAACTATTAACTCATTTGCTTGCAACAAAGAGATTTCGCCCGTTAAATGTTGTTTGATTTCTCGATATCCTAACGTATCTAACAGGGGCAAATCCCAACCGTATTGGTGACATAAATTTTCAACTTCAGCTACTAATCCGGCTGCGATCATTTGCTCAGTCCGCTGGCAAATCCGGCGGGTGAGATGAGCGGGATCGCAATCTAATCCAATCTGAAGAATTGGATAGTTGGGCGGATTTTCCCCTTGCTGTTCTGAAATCGGGCGTCCGGTGACATAATAAACTTCTAATGCTCGTAAGGTTCTCACTTCATCATGAGAGTGAATCTTTTGAGCCGCAATGGGGTCAACTTGTTGGAGGAACCCGTATAGCTGAGTTTGACCGAGAGAAGAAAGTTGCGATCGCAATTCACTTTGAGGGGCAACTCTTGGAATTTTTAACCCCCTGACTATTGATTTAATATATAAACCCGTACCGCCCACTAGTAACAGAGGGGGATAGGGGGGACTTGGGAGAGGGGGAGAAGCAATTAAGGCTTGGGTTTGTTCTTGGTAGGTAGCTACTGTTAAGGTTTCCCTAGGGTCGCAGATATCTATTAAATAATGGGGCACCTGCTGCTGTTCGGCAGCTGAGGGTTTGGCTGTGCCAATATCAAAGTCCTGATAAACCTGACGAGAATCAGCACTAAGAATTACCGAACTCAACCTTTGAGCTAATGCTAAAGCCAGTCCTGATTTACCTGTAGCTGTGGCACCACAAATTACAATCAGTTGGGAGTTGGGAATTCTATTCTGGTACACTTGTTCTATTGTCTCTTTACCCCTTTCTTCTCTTACCATTGGATGGGTCTATCCCCTCTATAAATACCTCTTGAAATTGCCCTGTGGTCGTCTAGAAGGCTTTTGTGTTAAAATTTTTGAGTGTTTTATCATTTTGAGCCATTGAAACGGCTAAAAGCTTTTAACGGAGAATCCCTTACATGACGAGTAGCTACAGTGCCGATCAGATTCAAGTTCTGGAAGGTCTCGAACCGGTGCGCAAGCGTCCGGGGATGTACATCGGTTCTACCGGTTCGCGGGGACTCCATCATCTAGTTTACGAGGTCGTAGACAACTCCATTGATGAAGCGCTAGCAGGCTACTGCACCCATATTGAAGTTGACATTAATGCCGACGGTTCCGTTAGCGTTACAGACGACGGACGCGGTATTCCCACCGATACCCATCCCACTACAGGGAAATCAGCTTTGGAGACGGTAATGACAGTGCTGCACGCGGGAGGTAAGTTTGGTGGGGGCGGCTATAAGGTATCTGGAGGACTGCACGGTGTTGGTATTTCAGTGGTTAATGCCCTTTCGGAGTGGGTCGAGGTAAAGGTTTGGCGGGAGAATCGGGTACATACCCAGCGCTATGAGCGAGGTATTCCAGTTACTGAACTGATTCCTAAGCCTTACAAAGAAGCTCGGACTGGTACGTCAGTGTCATTCATGCCAGATACGCAAATCTTTACTACTGGCATTGACTTTGACTACACCACTCTATCAGGACGTTTGCGGGAATTAGCATACCTGAATGCTGGCGTTCGCATTACCTTTACCGACAACCGACCAGAACAAACACGGGTAGAAACTTACCACTACGAGGGCGGCATCCAGGAATACGTCGCTTACATGAATCGGGAGAAGGAACCCCTGCATCAGGAAATCATCTATATTCAAGGGGAACGCAACAGCATTCAAATTGAAGTGGCGCTGCAATGGTGCGTTGATACTTACAGCGATAACCTGCTGGGTTTTGCCAACAACATCCGCACTATTGATGGGGGTACTCATTTAGAGGGGTTGAAGACGGTTTTGACGCGGACGATGAATGCGATCGCCCGCAAGCGCAATAAACTGAAAGAGAATGACGCGAATCTAGGTGGTGAGAACGTCCGGGAAGGTTTGACTGGGGTGATTTCGGTGAAAGTGCCCGACCCGGAATTTGAAGGACAAACGAAGACGAAACTGGGAAATACGGAAGTAAGAGGCATCGTAGATTCCTTAGTGGGAGAGGTTTTGACAGAGTATTTAGAGTTTCGTCCCCAAGTCGCCGATGCGATTTTGGATAAAGCCATTCAAGCATTTAAAGCAGCAGAAGCAGCACGTCGGGCGCGGGAGTTGGTGCGGCGTAAGTCGGTGTTGGAGTCTTCGCCGTTACCGGGTAAGTTAGCAGATTGCAGTTCTAGAGATCCCTCAGAATCAGAGATTTTTATTGTGGAAGGGGATAGTGCAGGCGGATCGGCGAAACAAGGACGCGATCGCCAATTCCAAGCCATTCTGCCCCTGCGCGGTAAAATCCTCAATATCGAGAAAACCGACGACGCCAAAATCTACAAGAACACGGAAATTCAGTCCCTCATTACCGCCCTCGGCTTAGGCATTAAAGGCGAGGATTTCGACTCCACCCAACTGCGCTACCACCGCATTGTCATTATGAGCGTCGCTGGGGATGAACCTACCCTGGTAATGCACAACTCAGGACACACGGAGTTTGTCTCCATCGGTAAATTTATTGATGATTGCGTGGCAGGGCGTCGGGCGGCTGATGAGTACCAAGTAATTACCTTTGACCCCGTTACCCATGCTACGCGCTTCCGTCCCCTGAAAGCCGTCATCCGTCACGGTCATCAGGAACCAATGTACCAGCTGACAACGCGCTACAATCGCTCGGTCAAGGTGACATCCTCTCATAGTGTTTTTGTCTATGAAAAGGGTCAAGTAATTCTCAAAAAAGGGAACGAAGTGCAACCGGGCGATTTATTAGTAGCTAGCCGCCGTCTGCCTCGTCCGCAGGCTAGCCTCACCCGAATTGATTTACTAGAGACGTTCTACCGGGCTGAGTTAACCAAGGCTCTTAATGTCAAAGGTGAGGAGGTGGGACGCATTGCCCGCCAGCGTTTATTGGCAAAGGTAACGCCAGCCAAGTCAGGGAGTGCACCAAGAGTTGAGCTGGATCTCGAAGGATGGCAGCGCCTCATGCAGTTACGTCAAGCCGCAGGACTATCTCACCAACAAGTGGCAGCGGCAGTAGGTGTTAAGCAGCCTGCGACAATCGCTCACTGGGAACGCGGGATCAACCGACCTAATCTATCTCATTTCTTAGATTATGTGGAGGCGATTGGCGGGAACGAACACATTATATATAAGACACTACCCGCCCAAATTGGAGGACGGCTGACTCAGGATGACACCAGCCAGAATGCGATCGAACCCGAAGTCAGCTGCGATCTACCTTTAGATAGCTTTACGGCAGTTGAACTCTCGCAACTGGGTGATGATGTGCAAATTATCCCCCAAACTCACAGCGAGCAGGCATTTGGTCGCTACCTGTCTATCAGTCAAGAGTTAATGTGGTTTCTGGGTTGGTATGTGGCACGAGGCACTTTGAGTGCTAATCAAGTGAGCCTTAATCTCGGCAAGCAGGATGAGCAGTTTATGCCAGAACTCAAGAATGCTATTCATTCTGTATTTGGCGAGACACCTTACCAGTACCAAGATCTAGAAAGGGAGGGAATTAAACTTGATTGCCATAGCATCGCTGCCGCACGCTTACTACAAGCTTGGGGGTTGGGTAAGCCAGCTCATCAAAAGCAGCTACCAGATATTGCGTTTGGGGTAAGTGAAGAATTGCAACTGGCTTTCTTAGCAGGCTATTTCCTGGCTGAGGGTACGATAGGCGGTAACAATATCTCGTTGACGACGAACTCGGTTGATTTTAAAGAGGGACTGCTTTATTTATTAGGACAACTGGGCATTCTGGCTGCTACTAGCGATGGGCAGTCGTCTTACACCATCACCATTACTGGGCAAGAGCAGATTGAGAATTTGCGTCAAATTTGGCAAGGGCATGAAAATGCCCATCAGCTTCAGGCATGGCTAGCTAGTCCGCATCGCCAGGTACAAGACTATGTACCAATTAGTGAAGATTTGATGGGACTGGAGGTAATTGAGGCATTAGAAATTGAGCCAGTGGGTGAGTATGTCTATGATTTCTCCGTCCAAGATGATGAAAATTTTGTCTGTGGCACTGGGGGATTGTGCTGTCACAATACAGATGCTGATGTGGATGGTGCCCACATCCGCACCCTATTGTTAACGTTCTTCTACCGTTACCAACGGGCGCTAGTGGATCAAGGCTACATCTATATTGCTTGTCCGCCACTTTATAAAGTAGAACGGGGACGCAATCATTACTATTGCTATAGCGATCGCGAACTCAACAACCTTATCCAACACGAGTTTCCCTCTAACGCTAGCTACACCATCCAGCGCTTTAAAGGCTTGGGTGAAATGATGCCAGTCCAGTTGTGGGAAACGACGATGAACCCAGCCACCCGCACCCTCAAGCGAGTGGAGATAGAAGACGCAGCCGAAGCGGATCGAATCTTCACAGTACTGATGGGCGATCGGGTAGCGCCACGTCGTGAATTCATCGAAACTTATGGTTCTCGCTTGAATTTGGCCGAGTTGGATATTTAGGCTGGGGGTGTGCGGTGTGGGGTCTAGGGAAAATTAACCAAAGCCCCACTCTCTATTACAGAACTTACGCGACGCCCTCCTAGCCCCCAAGGCAAGGTAGGGCGGATTTATTGTCG
>DNXU01000138.1:4740-4860 GCA_003505715.1 Cyanobacteria bacterium UBA8803
TCATGAATTAGCCCTACCCAAGGCAAGGGGGGAACAAGAAGTTTCTCCCCACTTTCCTTGGGGGCTAGGAGGGGCACAATGCGTAAGTCCTGTATTCGTACCCACCTTCCGCACCCTGTA
>DNXU01000138.1:5001-6910 GCA_003505715.1 Cyanobacteria bacterium UBA8803
TCAGGGTAAACCCATTCCCCAAATGTTTCTTAGAGGAAAAAAGCTTTGGCAAAATGCAATATGCCATCTAGATTATGCAACTTGAATGCCCATTAGCTTAGTTGTTAACCTGGAAAGAGCGGAGGGAGAGGGGAAGGGATTTTTACACGTACTGGTGTACGCAGTTCATGAAAGCTAGTAACTCGATCCTACTCAGTGCTGGTTTTGGACACAATTTAGGGGTAAGATGCCGAGTTTAATGGCTAAACCCGCCCAGCTCATCCCTCATCCCTCATCCCTCTCCCTATTTTTAGGCTAGCTAAATATGAGTCAGGAGTCTACTAGTTCATCTAAAGAAATTATCTTAGCCGTTGATGATAGCCCTACCAACTTAAAACTTTTAACTTGGATGTTATCTAAGCAAGGGTATAACGTGCAAGTAGCAACCAACGGCCAACTAGCTCTCCACTATATTGAATCTAAACTTCCCGATCTAATTTTGCTGGATATCATGATGCCGGAAATGGACGGCTATGAAGTATGCCAAAAATTGAAAGCCTCTGCCCAAACCAAAGACATTCCAGTTATTTTTATTAGTGGTTTACATGAAGCCTTCGATAAGGTGAAAGCCTTTGCAGTTGGTGGCGTGGACTACATTACCAAACCATTTCAGGTGCAAGAAGTTTTAGCTCGTGTTGAAAATCAACTCCATATTGGCCGCCTCTCTAAGCAACTCATCCAAGAAAATACCCGACTTCAACAGGAGATTAGCGATCGCAAACAGGCAGAGGAGGCGTTAAAAGAGAGTGCCAAGCGGGAACGCGCCCTTACCAAAGTGATTCAAAGGATGCGCCAGACCCTGGATATTGATACGATATTCCACGCTACGACCGAAGAATTGCGGCAATTTCTCCAGTGCGATCGCGTTGCTATATATCGTTTTAATCCTGACTGGAGTGGGGTATTTGTGTCGGAGTCGGTAGCGAATGGCTGGATTTCTTTAATCACTGCCCAAAAAAGCGATCCCCATATCACAGTAGGTTCTCTGAGCGATCCAAATTGCGCTCTGGAAACCGGGAATATTTCCAAGGAGCTGGTGCAGGATACTTATCTGCAACAAACCCAAGGCGGTGCCTATAGCAAAGGTGTCAATTATCTCTGCGTTCCAGATATTTACCAAGCTAGATTTAACTCTTGTTACATCAACCTTTTAGAACGATTGCAAGTCAAAGCCTACATCACCGTTCCGATTTTTTGGGGCAATAAACTGTGGGGATTGCTGGTTTCTTATCAGAATTCTGGCCCCCGCCAATGGGACGCTGCCGAAATCAATATTGTAGTTCAAATTAGCGCTCAGCTAGGAGTTGCCTTGCAGCAAGCAGAATTGCTTGCAGAGACTCAAAGGCAGGCGACTCAACTTCAGGAAGCTAAAGAAGCAGCAGAAGTTGCCAACCGTGCTAAAAGTGAATTTCTAGCCAATATGAGTCACGAACTGCGCACTCCTCTCAACGCCATCCTCGGCTTTACCCAACTGATGCGTCGCGATACCTCCTTACCTAAAAACCGTCGCGAATATTTAGATATCATAAAAAGTTCTGGCCAGCATTTGCTAGAGTTAATCGACGACATTCTGGAAATGTCCAAAATCGAGGCAGGCCGCATTACGTTCAATGAAACTAGCTTTGATCTGTATCGGTTGCTAGAAAGTCTGCAAGAGATGTTTCACCTCAAAGCCGCATCCAAAAGCTTACAACTTATTGTCGAGCGAACGCCTGAAGTCCCCCAATATTTGCTTTCTGATGAGGGTAAATTACGCCAAGTTCTCATTAACCTGCTAGGCAATGCCATCAAATTTACCGAATCTGGTCGCATAACGTTGCGCGTAGGAGTAGAAAATGAACAGTCAGCAACACCCAACACCCAACACCCA
>DNXU01000138.1:6955-12065 GCA_003505715.1 Cyanobacteria bacterium UBA8803
ACAACCAACAACCAACAACCATCTTCTTTGAAGTTTCTGATACCGGTCCTGGTATTGCTGCACAAGAGATAGATAGCTTATTTGAAGCCTTTACTCAAACCGCTACAGGTCGGAAATCTCAGCAAGGGACAGGTTTAGGATTACCGATCAGCCGTTCCTTCGTGCAACTGTTGGGGGGAGAAATTATCGTCAAGAGTATTTTAGGTCAGGGATCGACATTTAAATTTCATATCCCAGTTAAGCTTGCCCGTGCCAGTGACATTCAGATCCGCCAGCCAACAGATCGGGTGATTGGCTTAGCATCTGGCCAAGGAGAGTATCGTATTCTAGTTGTCGAGGATAATTGGGCTTCTCGCGAGCTGTTGGTTAAGTTGCTAAATTCCATAGGCTTTCAGGTATACGAAGCTGAAAATGGTCAACAAGCCGTTGAAGCCTGGTCAACTTGGCAACCGCATCTGATTTTAATGGATATGCGAATGCCCGTGATGGATGGGTATGAAGCTACTAAGAAAATTAAGCAGGCTCAAAAAAGCTTTGGGTTAGAGTCTCGATTCCAGAATTCTCATAAACAGAACTCCCTTCGTCCTGCTTGTGCGATCGTTGCCCTAACAGCTAGTGCGTTTGAAGAACAGCGAGCTGCTATTTTAGCAGCCGGTTGTGACGACTTTATTCGCAAACCATTCCAAGAGAAAATCCTTTTGGAAAAGATTGCCACTCATCTGGGGGTGCGTTATCTTTGTGAAGACTCACCTCACCTCGGTTCGCCCCAGCTGCGAGAAACGGTTGAGGAGTTGACCCCTGAGGCTCTAGCTATGATGCCCAAAGAATGGCTTGCACA
Organism: Cyanobacteria bacterium UBA8803; assembly: GCA_003505715.1. GTDB lineage: Bacteria > Cyanobacteriota > Cyanobacteriia > Cyanobacteriales > Coleofasciculaceae > UBA8803. The sequence continues at coordinate 7,794 of DNXU01000138.1, forward strand.
GCTTTGCTGGGCAGCACAAGCTTGCAATGATGAGGAAATTCTCGCCCTCATTGAGCAAATTCCAGAGTCGCAGGTAGCTTTAAAGTTAGCGCTGGCCGATTTAGTTGATAATTTTAGACTGGATATAATTTTTAATTTAACTCAAGCCTCGACTAATGCTTAACCATTTACCCTTCAAGTCTAGACCGGACATTTTAGTGGTTGACGATACTCGAGAAAACCTGCGTCTTTTATCTACGATGTTAAGTGATGCTGGGTATAAAGTCAGAAAGGCTATTAACGGGGCACTGGCTTTGAGAGCGATACAGATAGCCAAGCCAGATTTGATTCTCCTCGATATTAGAATGCCAGATTTTAATGGCTACGAAGTCTGTAGTAAATTGAAAGATGAACCGCAAACAGCCCATATACCAATAATTTTTATTAGCGCTTCAGATGAAGTATTGGACAAAGTTAAAGCCTTTGATGTGGGAGGAGTAGACTATATTACCAAGCCCTTTGAAATGCAAGAGGTATTGGTACGGGTTAAGAACCACCTAATGATTTCCCAACAGCAAAAACAACTTTTATTACAGCGTCAGCAATTAGCTAAGCAAAATAAACAGTTACAACTTTTATTGACAACAACCAAAGCGATTAATGAAGCAGATAATTTTCAAGAGGCACTAGAAGTAACCCTCGAACAAGTATGTGAGAAAATTGGCTGGGATTTTGGAGAAGTTTGGCTACCTAACTCCCAAGCTACGGTTTTTGAATTGGGTGAAGGGTGGTATGCCAGCGACCAACGCTTTTTTGAATTCAGAGGCGAGAGTAAAAAGTTGACCTTTGCCACCCAAAGAGAATTTCTTAAACAAATTTGCACCAGCCAACAACCTAGTTGGATAGCTGATGTATCTGTTGAATCCTGTGATATTTTTCAAAGGAACCAGTTAGCTCGTAAGGTGGGATTAAAAGCCTGTTTTGGTGTTCCCATTCTTTTCAACGATGAAGTTTTAGCGATTTTGGTGTTCTTGAAACAAGAAGCCAGTCCACCGGAGAAGCTGCTCATGAAGCTAGTCAATTTTCTAGCATCTCAGTTAAGTTCCTTTATTGAGCGCAAGCGTTCTGAGTCGGCATTACGTGAAAGTCAGCAACAGTTAGCGGCAATGGCAGCGAATATTCCCGGATGCGTGTATCGGGGTGTGGTTCATCCTGATGGCAGCATGAAGCTAATCTATACTAGCGAGGGAGAGCAGGATCTCAGCGGTCTCAACCCTAAAGAGGCAATGCGAGAGCCAAATCGTTTGCTGGAAAGCATTCCTGCTGATAACCAAGCGGACTTCTATGAAACCCTGAGAGCTGTAGCCGAGCTAAACCAGCCTATCACGCGGGAATATCCTATCGCTGCCCCTGACGGTGAGGTGAAGTGGGTACGAAATAGCGCTCGATATTCCTTAATGGATAATGGTGATGTAATGGTAGATGGCGTCGCAATTGATATCAGCGATTGTCTCCGGGAGGTTTTCACTTCATGTATCGCTACCGAGGAGCGTTTGCGGCTTCTAGAACAAGCGATCGCAGCTTCTGGCAGCAATGATTGATAGGAGAATACCATGACCCCGACTACTAAACAAAAATTAACCTTCGATCAATTCCTAGAGCAGTGTCCGGAGGAAGGATTTTATGAACTTGTAGATGGAAAAATTGTAGAGGTGCGTTCAACAAGAAACCATGATGATGTAGCAAATTTCCTCTTATTTAGCCTAAATGATGAAATCAGGCGACTGAACTTAAATTATGTAGTCAACAACACAGCAGTTATCAGAACTGTGACCCAAGACGGAACAGAGCAAGGACGGAAACCTGATGTCAGTGTAATAGATCGAGATGTATGGCGTTCAAACCGCTCTGATTACAATGCTCTAGAGGAATCAATTGAGTTAGCCGTAGAGGTAACGTCAACCAATTGGGATGATGACTACATAGATAAGCTGGGTGAATATCAAAGATTGGGAATTATTGAATACTGGATTGTGGATTATTTAGCCATTGCTTCCAGAGAATATCTGGGTAATCCCAAAATTCCTACTGTATTTGTTTTCCTGTTAGATCCCGATGGGAAGTACAAGTGTACTAAGTTTAGAGGTGATGAAAGGATTGTGTCTCCCACTTTTCCAGAACTAAGGCTAACGGCTGAGCAAGTGTTGAAAGCATAGCAATGTAAAAAGAGGATATGCTCAACCTAAAACTAGAAATTTCAAGCCTGCAAACAGAGACAATTGAACTTAATATCACCCCTACAGAATTGGTGGGTGTCCGAACTCCTGTATTCTTCTGTTCAAACAAACTTAATATGGGGAACCCGTTGCCATTCTTCGGGGAAGACTCGGTGCGCGAACACTTCCTTGGCTTGGTAATAGTGGGCATAAGCACGGCGGGTATTTTCTACAGGATTGCCGTGAGAACGAGTACTGTAACAGAGAGCTAAGTTATTGTGTACTGTGGCCCACCGCCAGGGTAACTCCTCACGAGTGTAGACCTGTAAGGCAATTTCACAGCAAGCGATCGCTATCTCTAGGTTAACGTCTGGGTCTCCTTCGGGTAATGCCCAGATAATTCCAGCCAGATCCACCAGTACGCTAGCAATTAAGGTTGCTTCATCTAGGGAGACCATTGATAGGGTAAGCGTTGCCCAATTCCGTAAAACGTAGATGAAGTGAGCCTCTAGGAGATCTAGATTTTCTACCAGGAGTGGGTATACCCCTTGCGCATCGCCTTGGCTGGAGTGGGTTGCCTTTAAAAGTTCAAGTAATAATAGTGGAGTCTGGTCAAGGGGTGTAATCAAGGAAGGTGCGACAGGCTCAGTGGCAATGGAATTGGGTAGCTGCATCATAAAGAAGTCTCCTGAATTTTGAGGCTTGCTGGCGTGGGCGTGTTTTGGTGCAAAGGCAGCAGGCACTCCCACCGAGGCCAACCATACTTTCTGCTACTTACTTCTGATGCCCAATATTCCTGTCCGGAAAAAAAAATACTTTTTTGACATATTTTTTTTGAGTCGAGTGCATGGGGGTCTAGGGGAAGGAAAACAAGTTAATCCACACTTTCATCTTTCACCGTTCGCCATACCCCATCAGCATCAGTACGGCAAGAACCTTAGCAACGCACCAATTGACAGATGAAGGCATCCGTGCAGCAGCATGGCAGCTCTGTGACCTGCTGGCTCTACCTGGGTATGAAAAAGTAGTTTAAGCTGTGGGGTGTATCCCCATCAACACCAAATACTAGGGCAGCATGGAATACTAAGGCTATACAGATCGAGTCGGCTTAGAGCGCGTCCATTAATCGGAAAACCAGGTTGGTTAGTGGGGCGATCGGGGAATGCAGGCATGAACGATGAATGACCATGAATTTTGAAGAAGCACTCCAAGCGGCCAATGAGGCATTTTTTGCCCATACCAAACGATATCTGAGTGACGTTGAGGTAACGCTCCTTCGGGGAGCTTGGCAAAATCACACTTATCACGAGATGTCAGAAAACACTGAGTATACCGCAAATTACTTACAACGAACAGTTGGCCCGAAGCTTTGGAAGCAACTTTCAGATGCCTTGGGCGAACCCGTTAGTAAAACGAACTTCCGAGAAGCGTTCAAGCGGAAATTGCCGCCCTTGTCGCGTACTGCCACGCCAACCCCATCAGCACTCACTATCGAATTTCCTAACAAGCCAGTCGCGCTGGATTCTCCTTTTTATGTCGAGCGTCCCCCCATTGAATCAGACTGTTATGAAGTGATTTTGCAGCCCGGTGCCCTCATCCGGATTAAAGCGCCTCAGCAGATGGGTAAAACCTCCCTGCTGTATAGAATTCTCGCTCTCGCCGCCCAACAGGGGTATCGTACAGTCCGTTTGAACTTGCGGGAAGCCGAGGGGACAGTCTTTAGCCACCTAGATAAATTTTTGCGCTGGTTATGCGCTAACGTCAGCCTTCAGCTCGATCTGCCAAATCAACTGGATCATTATTGGAATGAGGCAGTGATCGGCAGTATGGTGAGCTGTAAAACCTACTTTCAGGCTTATCTGTTACATAAAATAGAAAGTCCCTTAGTCCTGGCACTGGACGAAGTGGATCAAGTTTTTGAGTATCCCGACATCGCCAAATACTTTTTTCCCATGCTTCGCAGCTGGCATGAGGAAGCGAATAATCGAGAGATTTGGCAAAGATTGCGCTTAGTGGTGGTACATTCCACAGAAGTTTATATTCCCCTCAATATCAATCAATCGCCCTTTAATGTCGG
>DNXU01000138.1:12133-12491 GCA_003505715.1 Cyanobacteria bacterium UBA8803
AAGTGCAGCAGTTAATGGTTATGGTGGGAGGACACCCCTATTTAGTTCGGCTAGCACTTTATCACCTTGCTCGCCAAGACGTAACGCTATCAGTATTGCTGCAAGATGCTCCCACCGATGCCGGAATTTACAGCGACTATTTGCGCCGACATCTAGTTACCCTCAAACAACATCCAGAACTAGCCGCCGCGCTCAAACAGGTGGTAACGGCAACTAAACCCGTGCGCCTAGATACGATCCAGGCATATCAGTTACATAGTATGGGACTAATTCAGCGCCAAGGCGATCACGTCATGCCAAGCTGTGAGTTGTATCGGCAGTATTTTCGCGATCGCCTTGAGGAAGGATGAGGGATGAG
>DNXU01000138.1:12559-12765 GCA_003505715.1 Cyanobacteria bacterium UBA8803
ATGAGGGATGAGGGATGAGGAATGAAGGGGTGAAGGGATGAAGGGGTGAAGGGGTGAAGGGATGAAGGGATGAGGGGGTGAAGGGATGAGGGGATGAGGGGGTGAAGGGATGAGGGAGGAGAAGATGGGTAACTAAATTCTTTAGTAATTTTCTATCCTGCCTCACCTACCCTCATCCCTCATCCCCTCACCCCTCATCCCTCATC
>DNXU01000399.1 GCA_003505715.1 Cyanobacteria bacterium UBA8803
ATCACCGATAATGTGGTGGAGTTGATGATTGGTAAGTTGAAAAAACTGCCAGAATCTACTCAGCAGGTTTTACGTTTAGCATCTTGTGTAGGCGCTGATTTTGACTTAAACACCCTCTCTATTATCTATGAAAAACCGAAAGAAGTAATTTTTCCAGACTTAGTGACGGCAATTCAGTCAGGGTTAATCTTGCCGGCATCTGAGTTAGATACAGATCTGTTAATTCAAGATTATAAATTCTTGCACGATCGCGTACAACAGGCGGCTTATGCTCTCATTGACGATGACCGCAAGAAAGCGGTGCATCTCCAGATTGGACGACTGTTGAAGGCGAATGTATCCGCCCAGGAGCTACCAGAAAAAATCTTTGAGATAGTAGATCATCTGAATGTAGGTCAGGAATTAATAATAGATGAATCAGAACTTGTTGACTTAGCGCGATTGAATCTTGAGGCGGGGAAAAAAGCCAAAGCTTCAACGGCTTACGCGGCAGCTTTAACTCAATATTTCACTCCAGGAATAGAGGTTTTGCCTGAAGATACTTGGAAAACTCATTATGACCTGACTTTTAATTTATATCGAGAAAGGTCTGAATGTGAATATCTATGTGGTAACTTTGATAAAGCAGAGGAGTTATTTAATCTGATATTAAATCAAGCTAAATCTAATTTAGATCGAGCTGAAATCCATAACATTCGTTTTGCTTTATATGATAACAGAGGTCAATACATAGAAGCCCTTCATATAACTTCAGAAGCCTTAAAAAATTTCGGAATAAGTTTGCCAACAACCAACAAATCAGAAATTTTGTCATCACTAGAGTTCGAGTTGCAGGTGTACCGATTCAATCTAGATAAAATTAAGATAACCAATCTAATTAATGCACGAGAAATGACCAATCCAGAGCTGAGAGTTTGTATGAGGCTCTTAAGGGATATGACTGGGCCTGCTTATTTTACTGATCAAGATTTGGCAGCTCTGATCTCCCTAAAAATGGTCAACCTTTCTATTGAACACGGCAACTCAGAGGTATCAGCACATGGATATAGTTTCTGGGGGCTCATAGTTGGCCCAAGATTAATTGATTATGAGGCGGGTTATGAGTTTGGCCAATTAGCTGTAAGGCTTACCGAGCAGTTTAATAATATTAATTTAGCTTGCAGAGTTTTTACTGCCTTCGGTGGCCTAATTAGTCCCTGGCGAAGCCATATTAAGGGAAGTATTCCAATTCTTAGAAAAGGCTACCTAGCTGGAGTGGAAACGGGAGATGTTTACGGCAGCTATAGTTCTTACAATTTAATTTTGCAAAGACTTATTGTTGCCGATAATTTGAGTAGCATTCTTCAAGAATCTAACAATCATCTTGATTTCCTTAAGCAAATCAAGAATTATGTATTTGCCGGAGTCCAGCAAATGTATCAGTATTTTATATTCAATTTACAGGGATTAACTAGAGATAAATTTTCCTTAAGTGATGATAAATTTGATGAAATCCAGTGCATCCAGATGTGGCAGGAAAATCTTTGCCTGCCTGGAATAGCTACGTATAACATCTTTAAAACCCAAATCTTATTTCTCTATGAAGATTATAAAAATGCATTTAATAGGTCAAAAGAAAGCCAAGAAACTGTGATTTTCGTTTCCGGTGTACCCATTCAAGCTGAACATTACCTCTACTATTCTCTAAGTTTAACCGCCCTTTATCCAACTGCCACCTCTCCAGAACAGCAGGAGTATTGGAAAACTGTAGAAATCAATAAACAAAAGCTGAAACTCTGGGCACATAACTGTCCGGAGAACTTCCTCCATAAATACTTGTTGGTGGAAGCAGAAATTGCTCGTATCTCTGGTAAAGAAATAGAAGCAATGGATTTGTACGACAAGGCCATCGCTTCAGCCCATGAAAATGGCTACATCCAGAATGAAGCCTTGGGCAATGAACTGGCAGCCAAGTTCTGGATAGGGAAAGGCAAAGAGGAAATTGCCCAACTCTACATGAAAAAGGCTCACTATGGCTACCAGCTATGGGGTGCTTTCCGTAAAGTGGAGGATTTGGAGGAAAAATATCCACAGTTAGTAACTAAATTATCTACCGCGACAAGCATTACAGAAACATCGGGAGCAACAACCAGAATAACTAGAGCTGGGACAAGTGTAGCTTTAGATTTAGCCACAGTAATGAAAGCAGCGCAAGCAATTTCGGGAGAAATTGTCCTAGATAAGTTACTAGAAAATTTGATGAAGATTCTCATCGAGAATGCCGGGGCACAAGTTTGCTACCTAATTTTGGAAACTGAGGGAAAATTGCTGATTGAAGCTGCTGGTGCAGTGGATGGCGCTCGCATCGCCGTATTGCAATCAATCCCCATTGAAAGCAGTCAAGAAGTTTCACCAACTATCATCAATTATGTCGCCCGCACTTCAGAAAGTGTCGTTTTACACGATGCTACAAATGAGGGTAACTTTACGAACGCTCCTTATATCAAACAGCATCAACCCAAATCTATCTTGTGCGTTCCTCTGATTAATCAAGGCAAACTCATCAGTATAGTTTACTTAGAAAATAATCTCACCACAGGTGCCTTTACCCCTGACCGATTGGAAGTCATAAAAATCCTATCCTCCTCTGCCGCCATCTCCATTGAAAATGCACGGCTTTATGCCAATTTAGCCGAATCTAACCGTATCCTGGACGAGTATAACCGCACCCTGGAAA
>DNXU01000338.1:0-9633 GCA_003505715.1 Cyanobacteria bacterium UBA8803
ATAACTAATAACTAATAACTAATGACTAATGACTGATGGAATTACTACTTCACTGCGAGGTTTGGCTCCAAACTGTTCGATAAGTAGATTTCGCAATACTGGTAGCAGGTCGTCACAGGGAATGCCTTTCTGCACGCAGGTGCCGAGTTGGGCATCCTTACCGACTTTGCCACCTAGGTAGATGTCCACACCTTCTACAGCTTTGCCATCTTTACGGGCTTTTGTGCCCATTAAACCGATCTCAGCGACTTGCGGCTGACCGCAGGAGTTGGGGCAACCTGTCCAGTGAATTCGCACGGGACGGGGAAACTCTAACTCTGCTTCAATGGCTTTAATCATCGCCAAGGCTCGGTTTTTGGTTTCAATCAGGGCAAAGTTACAAAACTGAGCACCAGTGCAAGACACTAAGGCTCGTGTTAAGGGTGCGGGGTTGATGCTGAAGCGTTGTAGCAGGGGTTCTGCTAAGAAGGAATCCAAGCGAGAGTCGGGAGTGTTGGGAATGATGAGATTCTGCTCGACTGTGAGGCGAATTTCACCACTGCCGTAAACTTCAGCCATCCGTGCCAGTTCAAACATATCCTGAGCATAGAGGCGTCCCATGGGGATATGCAGACCAACATAATTCAATCCTGGTTGCTTTTGGGGATAAACACCGATATGGTCTCGCTTGTCCCAGTCAATTTCATCGTCCTCAGCAGCAGTTGTCAGGGCACGTCCGAACTCCTCTTCGATAGCAGCCCGGAATTTATCTATACCCCACTCATCAATTAACCACATCAGGCGAGCTTTTTGACGATTCGCCCGCAGCCCGTTATCGCGATAGACGATTAAAATCGCTAGGCAGAGGTCAACTACGTCATCGTTGGGGGGCACCCAAACATTGAGGGAAACAGCAGCTTCGCATCGCTTGGCCGAGAAGAAGCCACCGACTAGAACATTAAAGCCTAACTGTCCATCTTTATAAGCAGGGACGAAGGCAATGTCATTAATTTCAGCATGAACGGAGTTATCCCGACCACCCTCGATCGCAATATTGAATTTGCGCGGCAAGTTGGTAAAGTGAAGGTTGCCTTTACCGCTGTTGGTAATTGCGTCCTGTACTTTCCGAACCAGATCCCTGGTATCAATTAACTCGTTACCATCCAGTCCTGCCATCGGTGAGCCAGTGATGTTGCGAACATTGTCCATGCCGGACTGAACGCTGGTTAAACCCACTTGCTCAAACCGCCGAAAAATATCTGGCACGTCCTCTAGTCGAATTCCCCGCAACTGTAGGTTTTGTCGGGTAGTAATATCCGCGTTACCATCCTCGCCATAGCGTTGCACCACTTCTGCAAGCACCCGCATCTGATTGCTGCTCAGAATTCCATTAGGAATGCGCATCCGCAGCATGAACTTGCCGGGGGTGACAGGGCGATAAAAGATACCCAACCACTTGAGGCGATGTTCGAGGTCAGTTTTATCAATAGCTTCCCAACCCAACTGGGCAAATTTATCGAGTTCATCCTTTACTGCCAATCCATCTTTTTCGGCTTTGAATTTTTCAAACTTGTTTAAGCTTGTTGCTGGCTCAATCGTGCTGTTCATAACGTTTTCCCCTGAGCTTGACGGCGTTCGGAGCGATCGATTTTGGTGGAGTCGAAGACAATATTATTTGCGGTTGGTGAAAATTATTTAGCGCTTTTTTTCTGTAAGCTATCTTCGGATCAAGTCTTTCCTTTTCCTCGATAAGATACCTACTTTCAGCAATCTCAATGCGGACACATAAAATTAACTAAACTCATTGATTTAAAAAACTTTGCCTGCATTGACCTTTTAATACTAGCGGCACATTTGAGTTTTAGATCAGTTGCACCATTACTTGCTCTTTAAATTTATTTACCTTCCTTAAGGGAAACGGTATATTTAAATACAAAAAGCTCTTATTTAAGTGCCAGTTGCATGAACTTAATGCAATTTTTGCATAACTTATAACTTAATTAGCCATTAGCCACCATGGTCAACATGTGAACTAGAAATTTTACAACCTGGTCGCAAGGGATTTGGTAACAGATGTAACGGATGTATTAGGCTAATTAGAAATAGGTCGCTTACCCCAAAACCTTGGTACGCTCTGTCTGTGCGCACCTCTGCACTCTCCTTTGCGGCTTCTGCGTTAAACACTCAAATATGAGTACACGATCGGGATGCGATATTTCCTTCATCTACATGTTGCGCCGAAACTCGATCGCATCTTGTTTAATCGTGACATCATAGCCCTCAAAAAAATCTTGCCCAAGTAATCCAATAGGCATCTCTGGGGGGGCAACTGCCACTTTAACTTTTCTCTTGAGGCGACCGTCGATTTCTATTGATGCGACTTCAGCAACGGGTAATATCACCTGTGCGCCATCGGCCACTGTGGCTTTGGTCAGCCCGATCGCTTGCAATTTTAAGACCTTTGCCATCCCTAAGGTGATTAGAGTGCTACTAGCACCCGTATCAAACAACATGTCAAATTTCTGGGTGCCATTGAACGTGACCTCAATCATGGGGATGCCACCCGGTCGTCCTTTGATGGGGATGGAGAAAAACTGGGGATTGCTATCGCCCTGCTTAGGTTTGGGCGGTGGCGGTGTTGCTCTTTGCTTGGCATCCGCTAGCAGGTTCTGGTATTGAGATAGCTTTTGTCGAGCAGCTCCGTAATTCTTACTCGAAGCTGGCACCGCTTGTAACAACTTAATAGACTCTTGCCAACGGCTAACCACTAAACTCCAGTCTCCTCTACTTACGGCAGATTGACTGATGGTCACGGCACTAGTAGCAACGTCGAGCGCTTGTTGGTAGGTGTCTGGAGTGTTAGGGGGGTTTGTGGTCTTAGCAGGTTGGGCTTTTGCAGCTTTAGTCTTTGCAGTTGGAGTATTGGTGGTCTTAGCAGGTTGGGCTTTTGGGGCTTGAGCCTTTGCAGTTGGAGTATTGGTGGTCTTAGCAGGTTGAGCTTTTGGGGCTTGAGCCTTTGCCGTTGGAGTATTGGTGGTCTTAGCAGGTTGAGCTTTTGGGGCTTGAGCCTTTGCGGCTGGGGTAGGGGAAGGTGTGGCCGTTGCAGCTGGACTTGGTGTTGGCTGGGAAACCTTAGTACTATTCTCGTTTCCACAAGCGCCATTGATGAGTGCCAAGGTACTGAATAAAGCTATTAAAGCGCTGCGATTTAACAAAGGTTGCCACATAATGAATCTTAAGGAGATAGTTCAAAATTGGATAACTCTCAGAGCGGCTATCAGCAGCTAAATGCGTTTGCTTGAGTTTTTACGCGATCGCTTAATCCTGGTTAATAAACGTGCGATCGCCTCCTAGCCTTCCTTAGAAATCAGTTGTTCATAACCCCTGAGCCAAGCAGCGGAAATCTTAAATCTATAAACCTAATATAATACCAGATTAGTTGCTAATAACCAATAGCTAATGCCCAGCGAATTCCATTAACCAGATAATATCCTCCAATCAAAATCATCACTCCACCACCCAACCGCATGATGCCTGGAGCATAGTTCAGTAAAAGGCGGGTTTGTTTGGCTAAACCCGCAAACAGACTAGCGAGAAAAATCAGGGCACTCGTACCCAGGGCATAACTAACCATCGTCAGAGTGCTGGCTATCTTGGAACCAGTGGCAGCAGCAGCACCTAGTACGGCAAATAGGACGGGACTGCTACAAGGAGAACCTACCAGCGCAAAGGTTAACCCAGCACTATAAGGCCCAGCGACAGGCCATCTTGATCCGATTTGGGGTAAAGGGATGTGTAAAAGCTCTAAGAGGGTCAACCCCATCAAAAGCATCAACAGGCCAACCCCGATATTTACATAACCACGGTAGCCAACCATTATTGCCCCAGCAAAAGCAGAAAAAAGCCCCAACAGACTAAGAGTGGTAATCACGCCCAAGACAAACGATCCTGCCTTGACAAAGGCATCCCAGCGAGAAGTAAACTCGCGGGTGCCAATGTAGGTGAGATTTACCGTCAGTAAGGCGAGTTTGCAGGGCGAGATGCTAACAATTAAACCACCTGCAAAGGCCAATAGTAGCCGGACAAGGGGTCGATCGATATCCTGTTTATCTAACCATTGCTGGTAGTGGTCTTCCAACCAAAATACCAAATCTTGGAATGGCTGGAACAGAGCAATCCAATTAATAGAACTAACCGCTAGAATAAGTAGAATCGTTCCGATAAAGAGCAGTCCCGGCACCAGGAATTTGAAGAGCTTGTGTTTTGATAAAAATGATGCCAATCGCTTGGTTGATGCCATAATGAGGGAATAGGGAATAGGGAATAGGGAGTAGGGAGTAGGGAGTAGGGAGTAGGGAATAGGGAATATAAGATTTTACCTTAATTTAGTTATTAAACTTGGCATCGCCTTGATAGCTGGATAGCTCGGCTAGCTCTTCTAGCGATCTCATCCCCGGATACAACTGGCCTTTAATTTGCCAAGTCGGATAGCTACTAATACTGGCGTTTTGACAAAGTTCTGGTTGGGGATTTTGCCCTTGGGGGTCACACTCAACAGATTTGATTTGGCTAAACGCTTCTTGGCCAAAGATTTCTTTTTGCTTTTTACAGTAGGGGCACCAATAAACGCCGTAAAAGATGGCTCCAATCTGTTTTAAATGGATTGCTAAAGCCAATTCTGGTGTGACCATTGGGGATTGGGTTGCTTGAGGTTTAGCTGATTCGGGGGCGGTGGTTGGAGGAACGGTCGCTACTCCTGGTGGTTGTGAGGCATTCTGCTTCTGCTCTTGGGCATAAGCTATGTTGCGCTGATACTCGGTAACTTTTTTCTGAGCAGTTGGCTGTGAGGCAATCTTTTTCTGCTGTTGGGCATAAGCCATGTTGCGCTGATACTCGGTAATTTTTTTCTGAGCAGTGGTGTAATTCGGGCTTGACTTCGATACAGTTTTGAGTAATTCAATCGCCGTTTGCCAACGACTGCTAACTAAATTCCAATCATCTGGAGACTGAGCGGATTGGGCAATCGTGGCAGCACTAATGGCGCTATCAAGTGCCTCTGAAAAGCGATCGCTCTGAGACGTAGTCGTGGTAGGGGTACTTGCTGCTTCTTGGACGCGATCGGGTTGAGAAACTGTAGCAACAGCTGAGATAGTGGGAGAGGTTGCTGGGGAAGGGCTTGGTACGCTCGATATGTTTTGAGACTCTTTAGACGAGGAACATGCCATTGTTAATAGTACTAAGAGTGCAGAACCAACGGCACCTAATCTGATCGATTGTGGCATAGCTTTTTTCAATGAATAGAATGTATAGAGGATGAATTTGACTCGTGAACGCAATAGGAACATAAATTCTGGCGATAAGATTGCCAATAAAATCCCAAATACTTGATATCCGAATGCTTCACCCTACCCCTCGCGATCGCATTGCTCGATCCGCTCGCCTATCGTCAGGTCATAATGATTCCAACAAATGGCGAGCGATCTCTCATGGGTGTCTAGCTTGTTATTTGTTACCTCCCTTCATCCCTCATACCTCATCCCTCATCCTTACCCTAGTTAGCGGCGGCTAAATTCGATCGCATTCTGTTTAATACTCACGTCGTAATTACCAAAAAAGCCATGTCCGAGGAGTCCGATATCAAGGTATTCGTTAATACTGACTTCAGGATTGTTCACTTTAACTCCTCCAACTTCTACAGAACTAACACGTCCAATCGGAACTTCAATCATTCCCCCTGCGGTAGATGCGGTGGCTGTCCCCTCTGGTACTACTCTAAGAGTTCGAGCCATCTGTGGGGTGATAACTATGCCGGAGGCACCTGTATCGAACAACATTTCAAAGGTTTGGGTGCCGTTAAATGTAACATCAATGACAGGTACTTGGGCATCTCGACGTTTGATGCGAACTTGAAAAACCGAGGGAGTCCCGACACCGCAAAGCTGACCGAGGTCAATGACATTACCATTGGCATCTTGCATGAAACAGGGGAAATCTGTCTGGGAATGGGAGGTGGAGATCGGTAAGGTGACTCCGGCGATCGCAATTAAGACCGTTAGGAGGTGCCTCGACGAATAGAGTTTCATAGTTGTGTTTGCTTAAACCAATTAGGAGAGTGCTGAGAGTTACGGTTGTTAGAGCTTTGGCGATCGCCAACCGTACAACAGCCATCAAAAGATGACCCCAATCCCAGCTTATCAGGCGAATTAAAAGTCAGGGATGTTCACGATCCCTGGGTAAGGACGATTAACAATTAGCAATTAACATCTAGAACTGAATCATGCTATCTAGCCAAGATTCCCTTACAGCAAAGCTTGCCCCAGGAAATTTGCGTCGGGTACATCACATTGCCTTGAATGTCCGCGACATGCAAGCATCTCGTCACTTTTACGGGGATATCCTGGGTCTCCACGAATTGAAAGGAGAAGAAGTTCCCACCACTCTCCGCGACCTGGTAGCCAGTGGCAAGGTTACCAATTTTATTACACCAGATGGTACTGTCCTCGATCTGTTTTGGGAACCAGAACTAACTCCACCCGATCCCGATCCGCATCGAGCCTTTACTCGTACCAATCACCTAGCCTTCGATATCGCTCCAGAGTTGTTCGATCGCGCTGTCGAGGTACTCAAACACCATCAAGTTCCCCTTGATGGTGACCCAGTGAGCCGCCCTACGGGGCGAGGAATTTATTTTTACGATCCGGATGGCTTGATGATTGAGATTCGTTGCGATCCTATGGATTAATCTGGCTCCCCCCAAATTTGGAGGGTTGGTCACATGGCTCTGGCTGACTTTGCGTGTTGAAGTGGAATTGCTCTCAAGGGGTGACGAGTAAGCTGAAAGCTTGATTAATCAAGCTTTNNCAGCTTACTCGTCACCCCTTCAGGTGGTTAATTCTGTGATCCTGGGTCAAAAGACTGTTGGAGCTACTTGTACGATGCTCACCTGATGATCGAGAGAAAAGGCCAATGGCCAAAATGAAGAAGCACACGGCTTGCGAGCGGGATAGGAAAGCCTTAGCTCCCTAGATAGACCCCTGCCAAACCGATCTTTAGAAAAGCTCTAGTTATGCCAAAATATTTAGTTTAGATAAGGTCTGGCAGTTTTACCCCCTTGTTTATAAGTTTATGTGTTACTTTATTGGTTTGGCCTTTCCTAAACAGGAAATAACCTATCCCCTTGCTGGCCTAGAAGGTTAATTCCCCTGTCAGCAACGTATTACACCTTGAATTGTAATTGTTAAGGCAACATTAAGTGCCTGTTTTAGTAGATGCACCCTTATCTCACCCACCCTCCGTTAACCATCTCTCAACCAGGGCGAAACCTGTAGCTAACAGAGGAAGCTGCAACAACGGCGAATCTTTAAAACCCTTTGAGTCCGCTGTAATACAGTTGGGTCATACGAATACTATAACGGCTAAACCATAGATAAATCTTCTAAACTTTACATTTCTTTATATTACGTGTATTACGCTTGCCAGTAGAAAAAACTTGTTGGGGTGACAATCGGCTCAAAAGATTCGTAGAGATTACGTTTCAGGCGCTCTATCACTCAAAAAATATTAGCTTATTGACAGGTTTATTGAAAATGAGATCAGCTTCTCTCAGATCTCGATAATGATAATCAGTTACATTGACACCATAACAAGTCTTGGGATACAAGTCAGCAGATCCATCTAGCGCTATGATGATCAAGGAATTAAGCAGAGATTGATGACCGAGACCAGTGAAACTATAAACTCTATCAAAAAGGCGATCGAGCAAAAACTTCTAGCAGATCGGGCAGATGAGTACTCTTCCCTTCCCCAAGAGTGGGAGCTAACGGAGTTACGCTACGATGCTAATGCTCAGTTTTACTATGCTTTAGTTGAGATTCACTCTTCAGAACCAGGTGCTAGATCAGCACTTTATAAAGTAGATGCCAGCTACCTTGACTGGGGTACTGAGGCAGCAGAAGAGTTAGTTCACGTTGGCACTAGCGAGATAGATTTCCCAGATGGGACAGTCACGATCCCGCTGTGAGCGCTAATATTTGTAGCGGAAATCAAGAGGATAGTGCGTTAGCTACCGCATAACGCACCCAACAAAGTTTACTTAGGATTAGTTCTGGTTCCCCCCAGGATTGGTTGGCTCGGGGGGCAAGCCCGTAAATCATTATTGAGACGCTGCATGTAATCGTCTAAGTCGGCTGCAACTTTACCCGATAGAAAATAGGCACCCAATAAATTGGGAAAGGACATGCCGATGAGCATACTATCACTAAAGTTAATAACTAAGGCTGGGTTCACAACTGACCCTGTAAAAATGGCGGTCAAAAACAAGACCTTGTAAACAATCAAAGTACTCTCACCGAACAAATAATCCCAACAGCGTTCGCCGTAGTAACTCCAAGAAATCATCGTCGAGAAAGCAAATAAGAAAACTGCGATCGCCAACAGCACGGGAAACCAGGGAATTGCTGTCGCAAAGGCGGCTGAGGTTAATTGCGATCCATTGAGNNTGAGGTGGGATAATTCTGGATTGTTGTATACTCCGGCAATCACCACGACCAACGCCGTCATATTACAAATAATCACCGTATCGATAAACGGTTCCAGTAGCGCCACAATTCCTTCTCGCACAGATTCTTTGGTTCTCGCTGCTGAGTGAGCGATCGCTGCCGAACCAACTCCAGCCTCATTTGAGAAAGCAGAACGCCTCAATCCCTGCACCGCGACACCAATAAACCCACCCTCTACCGATTCTGGGGAGAAGGCTTCTTTCACAATTGTCCTAATGGCGATAGGAATATCTGTAATATGAGTGACTAGAATCCAAAAAGCGGCCAAAAAGTAAATAATACACATTGCAGGCACCAGCGTACCCGCCACGCTCCCAATCCGTTTAATACCTCCCACAATTACCAGTCCCACCAAAAGCGCCAGAATCACACCATAAAGCCAGCTGCGACCCACCAAAAAAGGCACCACAGTCGCCACCGCAGCGTAGGACTGGTTGGCTTGGAACATACTCGCGCCACCAAATGCGCCACAAACGCAAAAAACCGAGAACATTACGGCTAAAATTTTGCCCAGCTGCTTGTATCCCATTTCCGCCAAGCCAGCGGATAAATAATACATCGGCCCGCCAGCGATCGTACCGTCTGACTTTACCACTCGATATTTTTGACCGAGGGTGCATTCGACAAATTTGCTAGTCATGCCGAACATACCCCCTAAGGTCATCCAGAACGCTGCGCCGGGACCGCCTAAACTGATGCCAATAGCTACGCCTGCAATGTTACCCAATCCCACAGTTGCTGAGAGAGCCGTTGCCAGTGCTTGAAAATGAGAAACTTCCCCCTCTTGAGTTGGATCGTCGTATTTTCCCCGCAGAATATCAATAGCGTGGCCAAATCCTCGAATATTGATAAATTTCATCCGGAGCGTAAAGAAGATCGCACCGGATATCAACCAAAGCACAATTAACGAGAAGCCGCCTAGGTTCCAGGAAAACACGCTCAGACATAGTTATGGGTACGCATCAATTGTTACACCGTTGAAGCGATTATCCCAAGGTTAGCAGGAGGCAGACTCCGGCATGAGCGCGGCAGTTGAGCGTTCGACTGATCTCACGCCGAAGTCCGAACGCGGATCGAGTGAGCCTCGCCGAACTCC
>DNXU01000338.1:9704-13989 GCA_003505715.1 Cyanobacteria bacterium UBA8803
TGTAGATTTTAGTTGATTTCCTCCAATCTAAAATCTACAATCGCTGATCTCAAATATTTGGCTGAAGCAGGGCGGTGATTAATTGGCCACAGAAACTCTAGAGCTAGATTCCGCCTTGCTTCAGTATTTTTACCGTACCACTGTGAAAAACCCGGGTTCAAAGTGTGGTGATTAAGCAGTTTGGCGAGTGAACAAACCCCACAGAAAAATCAGCAACATTGCGCCGAGAACGGCAAAGATAATACTCGGAATGCTGATTACCCCTGAAGCTGCTGCTGCTGCTCCTGAACTCCCTAACAAGATTTCACCGAGATATCCTCCTACTAAAGCGCCTAGAATTCCTAAACCAATGGTGGCAAAAATACCGCCGCCTTGATGTCCTGGGTAAATCAATTTAGCTAGGGCACCTGCAATCAAACCTAAAACTAGCCATGCAATAATATTCATTGAAGTGTCTCCTTGATGTGTTTTGCTATTTCCCTTGCTTTGTAATTCAAGATTATCAATTCAGCCAAGAAGCTAACCTCTATCAAAGGAGATAATATTCCTATACCTAATCTGGGTTGATTTGAGGAGTATTAATCAACCTGAGCGGTATTAAAATCAGCTTTCAATATGTCAGAGAGTATACAATTGTGATATAAAAATTATATCCTAAGGTAATTGGATCAACTTGATATTTATTGCGATAAATAATAATTTTAAGAAAGTGAAAATTACTGCTTTAGATAGATGAATCGGTAAGAAAAATCTCCCAATCCGCTAAGATAGAATTATTGGTTGGTAAACTAAGACCTCTGGCCGTGTCAATTCCCCGCCTTCATCCAGATACTATTGACCAAGTTAAACAAAGAGCTGACATTGTGGATGTCATCTCCGAGCGGGTAGTGCTGCGGAAGCGAGGCAAGGACTATCTAGGCTTGTGTCCTTTTCATGAGGAAAAGACCCCTAGTTTTAGCGTTAGTCCCAGCAAGCAGATGTACTACTGCTTCGGTTGCGGTGCTGGTGGAACTGCGATTAACTTCCTTATGGAAGTGGGGAAGCAGTCCTTTAGTGAAGTGGTACTTGACTTGGCACGCCGCTATCAGGTGCCAGTGCAAACCCTAGAACCAGAACAGCGCCAGCAATTGCAGCGCCAGTTATCGCTGTTAGATCAACTCTATGAAATTCTGGCACTGGCAGCAGCCTTTTACCAACATGCTCTTTTTGCACCGCAAGGACAGCAGGCACTATTGTATCTGCAATCCGAACGGCGTCTTTCTCAGGAAACGATTCAGCAGTTTCAGCTGGGGTATGCACCACTAGGGTGGGAAATCATCTATCGCTACCTAGTGGAACAGAAAAATAAACCAGTACAGTTAGTAGAGCAAGCTGGCTTAATTCTGCCTCGTCGAAATGGGGATGGCTATTACGATCGCTTCCGCGATCGCTTAATGATTCCCATTCACGACACCCAAGGACGAACGATCGGCTTTGGCGGCAGGGCGCTAGGTGACGAACAGCCTAAATATCTCAACTCTCCAGAAACTCCCCTATTCAATAAAGGTAAAACTCTTTTCGCCTTAGATAAAGCTCGCGATGCCATTAGCAAGCAAGACCAAGCCGTAGTTGTAGAGGGATATTTTGATGCGATCGCCCTCCATGCCGCTGGGATTGGGAATGTTGTCGCTTCGCTGGGTACAGCGCTTAGTTTAGATCAAGTACGACAACTTTTGCGCTACACCGAATCTAAGCAGATTATCCTCAACTTTGATGCCGATAAAGCTGGCACGACGGCGACAGAGCGAGCTATTGGCGAAATTGCTGACCTAGCTTATAAAGGACAAGTTCAGTTGCGGGTGCTCAATCTGCCAGAGGGTAAAGATGCCGATGAATTTCTCAAAGGGCACTCTGATGGTACTCAGAACTATCGACAGCTGCTAGAAACTGCGCCCCTGTGGCTGAATTGGCAGATCGACCAACTCGCGAGCGATCGCAAACTGAAAGACGCCTTCCAATTTCAGCAAGTCGCCGACCAAATGCTGAAGTTACTCATCCAGCTAGAAGACTCTCCGCAACGCTCCCATTACATCACCTACTGCGCCCAAATCCTCAGCCAAGGAGACTCTCGATTAGTATCAATGCACGCCAGTAATTTGCTGGCTCAACTTAAGAAATTAAGGCTGCGTCTGCAAAAAAAGGAGGAAAAACCCAAAGCACAGCCATCCCAGCATACATCTCAAAACCCATCCCAACTCCCCTTTCTGGCTAGTTCTGAACGCAGCCTTTTAGAAAAAGCAGAAAAGTTGCTCCTGTGCATCTACCTCCACTATCCAGAATATCGGCAAACCATTATCGATGCCCTAGAAGAGCAAGATTTGCTATTTAGCCTCTCCCATCACCGATTTTTATGGCAGAAAATTTTAGAACTGCAACCCGTTCTGCAAGAATCTTCTGGAACCCCTGACCCCCTCATCTCGCTTCTACAAGACTGCACTATCATATTTCCCAACGAGATGGCTCAGGTGGTACATCTATTTCATGGGGATGACAAGCTCCAAGAAGAGATCGTCCGGGCTCCCCTGTTGATTCGTTCTGCCATAGCCTGTCTGGAAAGGGTAAGCTGTGAAAAACATCGCCGTTACTGTTGGGAAGAGTGGCAGAAGCTGGATCTCATAGCTGACGCGCAACGCAAACAATATTATTCGCAGCAGATCTGCGAAGCTGACCGACGCATAAAAGAATTAGACCAGCTGCGCCAGCTCCATCTTTCAGACCTGCTAGAGAATGCGCTGAGATGAACCGGACATGATATAAATCACTCTTCCTGTTCTCTATTCCCTGTTCCCTAAATTACCATGGAAACAATCTCCTCGTCTTCTTAGATGACTGCCGCACGGTATCAGCAATCTCAGCATTCTTTTCGTCCTGGGTTGAACCCTTAATCGTGGTGGAATGCAGGTCATGGGTTGCAACGGTTTCCCCAACGATGTAGGCTTTTTGCACCTCTTTTGGTAGAGTGGAGCGATCGCCTCGCTTGCCGCCAGTCCCATCGTAAAGTTCCTCAGGTTGGCAGCCGAATAACTCCTCCGTCATTGCAATTGTGGAATCCCGTTGCGCTTTATGGTCACCCCCTTTATCCTTAATGGCTTTGGTAAAATCCCGGCGAACCGTAGCGCCATCAACTCGCTCGCGCCTTACTAGTGGCCTTGATTCGCCGAACAGCTCCAGCTGCGATGCTTCCGGTTCTTCTTGAGTGGTGTTGAACCAGCGCAAAAACCCCATAGGCGATCTCTTGCTCTTCCTTGTCGATTGGATAGTCAAAGATTTGCTTCAACCCGTTAATAATACAGTCAAGTCCTCCAGAAATAGCGAGGAACTGGTCTAAGATTTGATACCTCAGCTCCCAGTCCCAACGTTCTGGGGTGTAGTTGAACTGCTCAGTAATAAGGGAGCGATTATCAGTGTTGGCATCGAAGATGTTGCGGGCAACGAAGGCGGCATAGGCTTTCTGCCAGGTAACCTTATAGCGCAAGTCGCCATAAGCCCGAACGTCTGGCTTAAAGTTTTCCGGTTGAACCAGAGCCACATTGTAAATGCTGAGGCTTTCCCAGGCATTGTAAACTTGTTGTTTGAGTTCCGCTAGCTTTATCACCCCAAATCCCTCAAATTCAAATTCTTCCTCTTAATGACTAAGGACAGAACAGTGTATCGCGAGTATCGCGTCCAGTAGTGGGGTTAGTACCGCTAGCAACTTCACAGAGCATGTTTTGGGCATCTTCCCGCAGGAGAACGTCGGTAAAATCAGCTCCCTCAATAATTGCCCCCTCAAACTTAGTGTTAAAGGCAAATGCTCCTTCAAGTACGGCATTCTTTAAGTTAGCGCGGGTTAAACGAGCCGTATCTAAGGTCGCGTAACTCAGGTTAGCTCCCTCCAAGTTGGCGGATTCTAGATTGGCACCAAAGAAGCTGACTCCCTGTAAATCGCTATAGCTGAGGTTACTGTTGCGGAGATTGGCTTTGGTAAAGCTAGAATCGGTCAGCACGCGACCGGAAAGGTCAGCATTAAGCAGAAATTCCTTGTTGTAATTGTTACCCCAGGCAGGTGTAGCGATTGCCCCAAAAATCCCCAGGACAGTAACCAATAAGAGAATTAAACTAAACAAAACTACTGGAATACGCAGGTGCTGCCGACGAGTCATAAGTATATTTAGGCTATCGAGAAATCTTATTTTTGAGTGAAAATTAGGATTAATTACCACATTTTCCAGAGGAACTGTAAATTTATAAACTACTCAGGCTTGCC
>DNXU01000401.1 GCA_003505715.1 Cyanobacteria bacterium UBA8803
TAAAGCAGGGGGAGGAACGCTGCGTTTATCCTGGTGAACCTCATGCTCGTTTAACAATTGTATAAACTCTTTGAAATCCTGGTTCAGCATGGTATTTCCATTGATGGAATTCTCGACGAATGGTTTCTAAAGCAGCAAGCCGCACAGCATAGGGCTGACTCCGCCAATACGCCACATCTGACGTTGAAGATTTTAAGCTGGTTTTAGTGATGACGATTGAACGTTTTTCAAACATGGGTTCTGAAGTCGTGATTCTTAATCAAGGTTAAATTTTTTGCCTAAGCATGGTGCGTTAGCTCTCGCGGCACGAAGTGCAGCAGCAAAGCACAGATCGCACGCTTACAGCTTGCTCTAATGTAACTTCCGTTGACTGAAACCACACTGCTAAACTATGAATTAACCATTACTTAGGCATAGGCAATGCCTCCTGCTCCTGATATTCGCCAAAAAGCGATCGCGCTGATCGGGCAACTGCCTCAAGACAAATTGGTGGCTGTTGTGCAAGATCCTAAGTTCTTTTCCTTAATTGCCAGTGCTTGCTGATATAGCAATTCCAAATGATTCGTAAATAGGAAGATCCCCGACTTTTTTAATAAGTCAGGGATCTGAACAGCCAAAGTTTTTAACTCAAATAGAATTGCTATATCCCTGTATCCGACTTCTGCAATAAGTCTACTGTCACGCAGAGATAGCTTTAGATCGCTGCCTCCTCCAGCAGAACAAGCCAACTCCCAGCAACCCTAACACGCCTGTTGGTTCAGGAATAGACTCTGCACTAACCGTTTCTATGCTGACAAGTTCACTTGTGAATTCAGGCTCCAAATCTTCGTCAAGATTTTCCTCAACCAAAATTAAGCCAATCCCTGGAGCATAGTTTTTAAACTCCAGAACATCGGGATCGAGTTCCGTGGTTTCCAAGGTTTTTAGGACATTAAAGTCACCCAAACCAATCGAGACGGATTCGCCAATACTAAATACTTTTGCTTGATCCAACGCTCCATCGTTGGGTGCAAACTCTTGATAGTAGTTGTCTCCCACTTGAGGATTGGCTTCCATAATGTAACCCGGTAATGCGCCATTGACGCCAGCAGACCAGGAACCATCATTATTAGTACCAATTAGGTTGCCCTCGTCGTCATACTCAAAATTAGTGGCAAACTCACCCATATACCAAACGTTGCCATCAGTGTCTTGAGCGTACCAATCGATGGTGTCCTCAACCAGAACATTGTTAACATAGGCGGCATGTTTCACAACCCGAGTAGTGACACCGAGGATGTTCTTGGTGTTGAATGTAACAAAGATAGTATCTCTTTCGAGTATGCTTTCCCCAGTCTCTGCATCAACTTTTTCACCCTCGTAGACGAAGCGCGTACCTGGTATCAGGGAAAAAAAGGAGTTATCGCTAATTGAGGCATCTGAATCAAAATTAGCAGTATTGAAATTTGGCAGAACTGGATTAAATTGGAGTGTTGCAGCTTGGGTACTTAAGTTGGCAAGTAATCCACTGCCTAGCAATATACCCGTCAGGCTGTATAAAATTCTTCGCATATACAACTTTCTCCGTTAGATATACAACAGAGTTTCTACAAGGCACGCACGGGGTACAGTATCCAACCTAATGCTAAATTCAACTAACAAAGGATAAACATGGTCTGTTATAATTCGACAGTGTAGTTCATATAAAGTTAATCTTTTACGTAAAGATTTACACTGACAAAGATTTGTTAAAATAGAGCCTGAACCAACTCTGAGTAAGAGTCTAGATGAGGTAGAATCCAGGCATCTTTTTACTCCTTTCAATTATCCAAGCCTTGGAGTTGAATAATTTCTAGTAACAAATGTTCGTCCACCCCCAGTTTCAGCCCTTTGGCAAAAATTCGATGCTTCAGGTTAAAAAGACATAGCCTTGCTCAGTTTGCTCAAAGTATTTCTCCAGCAGATGGAGAGGAATTTCTGTAACTTCTCTTAATTGATAAATGCCTTGTCGCGCTTGCAATAGGGCAGCCTCATCCACATCGGTGGCGTAAAATTTAACTCGCTGCAAACAGGACTCGATAAGGGCACTACACTCCTCTGGATGGCTCTGGAGATAGTGGAAGTAGTTCCCATAGCTGTCAATCTTTATCTCCTGCATCCGGCGAACAAATCGGCGCATTAAGGTGGAACGCTTATACCCTGTCAAGTCGCAGCCACGGCTGTGCTTAAGATAATCCAATAATGCTTCAAACTCTCGATCCGCTTCGGGCACATTCATACAAGTTTTGAGTGTTGAGTTGGGAGTTATTTAAAAAGTGGTAGCCTGACAACAAAGGTTGCGCCCTGCCCAACTCCAGTACTTTTGGCACAAATAGTACCGTTGTGGAGTTCTACCAAGTGACGTGCGATCGCAAGTCCTAACCCCAATCCTTTAGCTGAATGTGAACCTTCGGCTTGGCGGAAGCGATCAAAGACGTGGGGGAGAAATCCAGCCGAGATGCCGATGCCCGTGTCTGTAATCGAGATTTCAGCGATTGAGGCATCAGAGCCATTGTGACGTTCAATTACTGAAAGTTCAACGTTGATGCTGCCTTGATCTGGAGTAAATTTAATTGCATTTGTCAATAGGTTGGTTATGATTTGTTGCAGTCGATCGTGATCGCCCTGCACCATAACGCGATCAACATTGCCAGGGGCTAATGTCTCCGATTGTTGACCTGTGACTCCCCACCATACCAAGTCAATTTGTTTCGCTTGGGCTAGGTGGCTAATCGACGTGATCGCATTTTCAATTACCGATTCGAGTTCGACAGGCTCAAGACTCAAGCGCAGTTTGCCTGCGGTAATGCGAGAGATATCCAGTAAGTCTTGTACCAGTTTGGCTTGCAGCGTGGCATTGCGCTCGATCGTCTCTAACGATTTCATCAACATAGATTGATTCGGCAGATTGGCACGCAGCAGGCGCGTCCAACCGAGAATAGCGACTAGGGGAGTATTCAATTCATGAGACACGGTTGACAGCAACTCGTCCTTCCTGTGATTAAGCGTTCTTGCCTGATGGAGTGTTTCCAGGCGCAGTTGTGCCATCTGGAGATGACCCTTGACACGGGACACCAGTTCCTGAACAGAGAAGGGCTTGATTAGGTAGTCGTCCGCCCCAGCTTCCAACCCTTCGACCACCGATTCTTCTCCGGCACGGGCAGACAGTAGGATAATGGGAATCTCTCTTGTACGTGGATAAACACACTGGCTAGTTCCGTCGTGAATAGTGCCAAATCGGTTGGTTCATAAACGGCTTCCATTCGTCCGGCTTCGATGCGGGAGAAGTCGAGTAGGGTATTAACCAGTTTCAGCAGCCGAATCGCGTTTCGATGCGCCAGTTCCACTCGTTCCCGGTGAGGGGGAGCCAGGGGATTAGTGCGATCGCTCAAGGCATCTTGCAGAGGAGCCAGGGATAGGGTTAGCGGTGTACGGAATTCGTGGCTAACGTGAGTAAAGAAAATGGTTTTGGCGCGATCAAGTTCTGCCAGAGTTTCGGCGCGTTGACGTTCTTGTTCACGGGCAGATTGTTCTTGAATCAACTGAATCCGATTTTCTTCAGCTTGCCGTTGTTCAATGATGTCGGCAGCTTGACGGGCAAGTAAATCAAGAAACCGCAACTCGCGATCGCTCAGTCGGTGATCTTCGCGCCAATGAGTTGAAACCATGCCGATGGGTTTGCCTGAACGAGAACGTAATGGGGTTGACTGGACGCAGCACAATCCAGCGTCTTTGTGCATTCGGAGAGAACCATCCGGGTCTTCGCTCTCAGGCACGTCAAAATTGATGAAGGTACGCTCGCCTGTTGCTAACGCGATACCACAGGAGGTATTTGAACTCGCGTTAAGACGGTAGAAATGCTCCGTTAGCGTTCGATTAATACCCTGAGTCGCAATTAGCACTAGCTCTTGGGTTGTTTCATCAAGAAACTGAAATGAGCCAGCATCCGCTTGTGTAAGTGCGATCGCGGTTTTAACTATCTCTTGATAAAGTGCTTGTATATCTTCCTCACCGATCAGTCTCGTCGGCAATCGAACGGTAAAGGTGGCTCCTCGTCCTTCTCCAGCACTGGCTACCTCGATCGTACCTCCGTGCAATTCGACTAAGAGGCGGGCGATCACCAGCCCAATGCCCACTCCTCCGGGTGAATGACGGCTAGGCACTTCAGCCTGACTGAAGTGATCGAACACATAGGGGAGAAAATCCGCACTGATGCCGATTCCGGTATCGCTGATAGTAATTTGAGCAAATTTCGCCTCCCTAGCCCTCCAGCCATCGGGGGAACTAGAGGATTGAAGTTCCCCAGAATTTTGGGATTGAGGGGGCAAGTGTGTAGCCTCTGCGTCAGTGTTTAGTTGAACCTTAACTTGTCCGCCTAGGGGTGTAAATTTGATGGCATTAGAGAGCAGATTGGCAAAGATTTGTTGGAGGCGCTTGGGTTCTCCGCAGATAGTAAATTTTGAGTTTTGAGATCTATAATCTTCAATCCCATAGGTAAGCGCGATTGTTTTGGCTTCAGCCGTTAGATACAGGGTATTCACCACATTGTCAATGATGGAAACGAGATCGACAGGCTGAGAATTCAAGCCGCGTTTGCCTGCCAAAATGCTGGAGACATCCAATAAATCTTCAATCAGCTTTGCCTGATTGCTGGCATTGCGCTCGATCGCCTCCAAAGCCCGTAATGTCGTAGGGCGCTCGAACGGCTTCGTCTGCAACAAGCGAGCCCAGGTGAGAATTGCAGCTAAGGGGGCGTTCAGTTCATGAGTAAGTGTGGCTAGAAACTCATCCTTTAAACGGTTGACCGATCGCTCCTGGCGCAGGCGAGCCATTTGCAAATTTGTATTTACCCGTGTCATCAGTTCGCGGGCAGAGAACGGCTTGATCAGGTAATCGTCCGCCCTCGCTTCCAGTCCTTCGATCGCCGCCTCTTCGCCTGCACGAGCAGAAAGTAAGATAAAAGGGACTCCTTGTGTGTGGGGGTTGGCACGAAGAGCTTGCAGCAACCCAAAGCCATCTAGTTCAGGCATCATGACATCACTCAGGATTAGATCGGGCATCCAGTCCTGCATCAGTGCCAGCGCCACAGCTCCATTCTCTACCGCTTTGACTTGCCATCGCTTCAATAGCAGACGCTGCAAGTAGTCACGCATATCGGTGTTGTCATCAACGAGCAAGATACGGGCAGAGGACGGAAGAGACAAGGGGGACAAGGAAGGATTTTCTCCCTTGTCTCCCCTGTCTCCCTGCTCTCCCTTGTCCCCCCCTTCTTCCGGTAGCCAGTGCAACGCTTCTTCTACAAAGATATTGGCAGACGTTGCCGTTGATTGTAATGTTGGGGGGGCGGCTTTGCGCCAAACGCGAGGTTCGCTATCGCGCCCCACTACGCTAAGGCTCGGTAGATGCGTTTTACCTAGAGGAATCGCGACGGTAAAGGTAGTCCCCACATCCACCTGACTCGATACCTCAATCGTGCCGCTATGCAGTTTCACCAGTTCTTGCACCAGCGATAACCCAATACCAGACCCTTCGTAGCTGCG
This sequence comes from Cyanobacteria bacterium UBA8803, assembly GCA_003505715.1. Taxonomy (GTDB): domain Bacteria; phylum Cyanobacteriota; class Cyanobacteriia; order Cyanobacteriales; family Coleofasciculaceae; genus UBA8803. The sequence continues at coordinate 5,559 of DNXU01000401.1, forward strand.
AGAACGGGTTCCGCTCACTTGATGAAATCGTTCAAATAGGCGGGGTAATTCTGCCTCTGGAATGCCAACCCCGATATCCTGCACTGTTAATTCAGCTTGATTGTTAACCTGGCGGAGTCTGACGGCGATCTCTCCTGCAAACGTGAACTTGAAGGCATTAGAGAGCAAGTTCAGTACGATTTTCTCCCACATATCCCGATCCACATAAACGGGTTCTGACAGGGGGGGGCAATCGACGATTAGAGTTAATCCAGCCCGTTCAATGGCAGACCGAAATACACTGGCGAGTTCTGCTGTGAATTTGGCTAAGTCCGTCGGTTTGTATACGGCTTGGACGCGCCCTGCTTCAATGCGTGAGAAGTCTAACAACGTGTTGACTAATTTCAAGAGTCGCAACCCGTTGCGGTGAACCCGTTCTAACGACTGGCGATGATTGGCAATAGGTTCATCATCGGGAAGGGCAAGGGTGTCCTCTAAGGGACCGAGCATCAGCGCCAGGGGGGTGCGAAATTCGTGGGAGATATTGCTGAAGAAGATGATTTTAGCGCGATCGAGTTCTGCCAGAGCTTTGGCGCGTTTGCATTCTTCTTCGTAAGCAAGGGTATTGGTGATCGCACTCGTCACCTGTCCTGCAACCAGGCCGAAAAAGCCTTGGTAATCATTATCGAGCGGTCGATACGGGCTAATGCCAGCAATCAGAACCCCTAGCGTTTCTTGTCCGGGTCGAGTTAATGGCAGGACGATCGCACTATTGGGGGATTCATCCCACGCTCCACCCGGAAGCCGCCCAAAGCGATCGATTAACTGCTCGATAACGCGGCTTTCTCCACTGGCTAAAACCGAGTTGAGCGACCAGCAATCCAATGTTTCATCGTTCGGTGAAAGCTCAATCACACTGGGACTGACAGGCGTTCCTTTCGCTAAACTGGTTGTACTGACGAGTTGAGCCTGTTGGCGGTCTGTGTCGAGCAGGTAAATCAGGGCAAAGGGAATGTCACAGGGGTTATTGGCTAACACAGTGGCGGAAATCTGGCAGGCTTCGTCTACAGTCTTGGCATGGGCTGTCTGTGCGCCTAATTCACGCAACGTCCGTAGGCGACGCTCGTCCAAGACTCGGCGGGTATCTTCGGTGCAGGCACAAAAGATTCCCCCCACGCTACCATCGTCCGTCCCAATTGGGCTGTAAGAAAAGGTGAAGTAAGTCTCCTCTGGATAGCCGTTGCGCTCCATGATCTCCAGGAGTTCTTCATTCCATGACGACTTGCCGTGATTCAACACGTCATCAGCGAGCGGTCCAACCAAATGCCAAATATCCCCCCCCCAGATATCACGAGCGGGTTGACCCAAAGCCGCAGGGTGTCGCTTGCCCAAAACGGGAATATAAGCATCATTGTAGAAGTTGATTAGGTCTTGCCCCCACCAGATGAACATCGGGTAGCGGGAGCCTAAGATAATCCGAATCCCCGTTTTTAAACTCTGTGACCAGGTTTCGACAGGACCAAGGGTGCTTTGCGACCAATCATGCGATCGCATCAATGTTCCCATCTCGCCACCGCCTGCAAACACATCTAAAGCAGGAGAGTTTTTCTGGCTTTCGGTCAATCCATCCATATCTCGCACCGTCCTGGAAAAATTTAGCCAAAGATTGATGACTTTAGACCGAGTTGCTTCTCAAAGATAGTAGACCTAGCCGATGGGGAGATGGGGAGATGGGGGGA
>DNXU01000309.1:0-11186 GCA_003505715.1 Cyanobacteria bacterium UBA8803
AGCCTCCTGCCGAAATAGGTGAGACTTCGGCACATTAAATTTATTTGCCAGTAGCTCAATTAACTCCTTATTTGCTTTACCATCTACTGGTGGTGACTTCAGATGAACCGTAAGAGTACCATCAGTAGATTCTTCTATACTTTGATTTTTTGAGTTAGGTTTAACTTTAACTTGTTTTTTCACTATGGAACCTCCCGTCGAGCGTTTTAAACTCTCCCAATCCGCCAAAGAGCAACTAACCAAGCTGAAGCGCTACAGTAAAATCGACCAGTGGAATATCTTATGCCGCTGGGCCTTCTGTCGCTCCCTGGCCGAACCAACCATCCCTTCACCCGTACCTATCCCTGCTGACTCAACTGTGGAATTAAGCTGGCAGGTTTTTGGGGGAGAGATGGCCGATATCCTGATTATCGCCCTCAAACAACGCTGTTATAACGATGGCTTGGGATGCGATCGCGAAACCCTGGCTACTCAATTTCGGCTGCACCTGCATCGCGGTATTGGTTATTTAGCAGGCGATCCCAATATTAAGACAATTGAAGACCTAATTGAAGTAACGGTAAAGCCAGCAGCTTTGGCCTCCTAAAGGTTATAAATGAAACTGTCTCGTCGGTGAAAATCGGCCTGGGCACCGCAATGGGTCAGTGCCCAGTAGGAAATATCCCCATTTTTTAGTTTAATTACAGTAGTAATGGCAACTACTATAGCCCGATTTTCTGGGATGAGATTCCCCAAATCCAATTCTAGGTTTAGCCGCAAAGCCTTCGATAATTCCTGAACCCTGAACGGAAGTGAGGTCAGCGCTATTTCTTCTTGCATCCCTTGCCGATAATCATCAAAGCGATAGACGTTCCAGTGTCCAGCAGGTGATAGGTTGAACTCCCAATAACGGGGAGAATCTTTAATACCGAGGAAGAACTCAAAACAAGTTTCTGCCCAAAGTCCGTGCTTGCGAGTGGGTAGGTTGGCGATCGCCGGAATCATAATTTTGGTTAAATCCCCCAGCAGTTCATAGGAAAGGGTTACTGTATTAACGTTCCGAGCAATAGTGCCGTTAATCTTTAAATCTGGTAGGGGGGCGGCGTCAAAGGGTTGCAAAGCAAAATATAGTTCTTTCATCGCATTTCCTGAATAATGGCACGGATAGCGGTTTCCTGAGATTCAATACTCTCAGTCAGTTTAAATTGCACGATCGCCCTGGCCAAGTTGTGTTCTGGATATTTGGTTTTAAAATAGACATTCCCTTCTAAATAATCTGTAAAAAATCGCAATCCTAGTTCAAAGGTAATCAGGCGAATAGCATCGTATATATAGTCATAGTCGCTCTCGGTCAGGAAATCTCGCGCCACCGAGAGGTAGCCTTGGAGAACAGACTGGCAAATATCGGTATCAAAACTGACTCTCTCCCACCGATCGGTTTCTTCTCCTAAAGGGTTGCAACTAGAACGCAGGCAGTCACCGATATCATAATGAATCAATCCGGGTTTCACGGTGTCTAGGTCAACCATGCTAATACCCTGGCCTGTTGCGGTATCTATCATCACATTATTGACCTTCGGATCGCCATGAATGGGACGCAAACGCAGATGCCCTCGTGCTTTAGCATTTTCCAGCACCTGCGCCCAAGTTTGGCGATCGCTGACAAAGCGCAAACCATATTGGACTTCAGAGGATGGGTTGGGGCTAGTTTTAGATAGGACTTCATCATAATGCTGAAGGTAGTGTGGGGTAATGTGAAATCCTGGCAGCGTATCGGCGAGTTGTTCCGGAGGTAAATCGCTGATGAGATTGTGGAACATACCCAGGACATACCCAACTTCGCGGGCGCGATCGCTATCTTCGATCGTATCGAACGTTTGGGCTCCTTCAATAAAACTAATTGCTCGCCAAAACGACCCATCGGAGTCAACATAGTGGTTTTGACCATCTCCTGTTAACAAAACCTGGGGTACTTCCCAACGACGTGCTGAGATCAGGGGTCTACGTTGCAGGCGATCGCGAACGTGCTGGGTAAAAGTACATATGTTGCCCATCACTAGTTCTGGTTGACGAAACACCTGGGTATTGATGCGTTGCAGGATAAAGTGCTTCTGTGCAGGGGCATCTAGGGTGACCAGAAACGTACTATTAATATTGCCATTTCCAAATTCTTGGAGGTCGATGACGTTACCCTGGGGCTTAAATTGGTCTGCAATGTCGAGCGGATGAGCCATAAGTTCAGTTTTATTCACAGCAATGGATGGGGGAGAAGCCTATTTTAGTTCCCCTTCTGCCGAGGTGCATCCCATTTTGGCACAAGTTATGCTTCTCCTTACAAACAGCTGCTTTCCATTTCCCGTTCCCTATTCCCTTCGCTTGGTGATAATTGACCACTATCTGGGAATCCTGAAGAAATGAATCGATCTGATAGTGGAGAAGAGCCGATCTTGAAAAAGCAAAAAAATCACTTCAGCCACCTCACAGCCAAGGAAAGAGTCTCTCTGTCCTTCCCGGCACGAGTTTTATTAGATAAAAACCTGCTACGCGGCAAAATTCTAGACTTTGGCTGTGGCCTGGGTAACGATGTAAAATTATTGCAGGAAAAAGGATTTGATATTACGGGCTACGATCCTTATTATTTCCCACAATACCCTTCGGGAAAATTCGATACTATAATTTGCTTTTATGTGTTGAACGTGGTGTTTCCTGAAGAACAGGCTAATGTGCTGATGGAAGTATCCCATCTGCTACAACCGGGAGGTAAGGTCTACTATGCCGTTAGGCGAGACCTCAAAAAAGAAGGGTTTCGCGAGCATTATATCCACAAAAAACCTACTTATCAATGCCTTGTCAAGCTTCCCTTTAAGTCAATATATCTAGATGAATACTGCGAGATCTACGAATACGTTCATTACAATTATCAAAGAAACTCATCTAATAGCTGTATATTCTGCAATCCCTACAAAAGTCTGAAGTTACTCACCGAATCAGCAACAGCTTATGCCATGCTTGATGGTTATCCCCTGAGTAAAGGCCATGTTTTGATTATTCCTAAACGTCATGTAGCTAATTATTTTGAACTGCCGTTTAAAGAACAATCTGCTTGCTGGTTCATGGCGAATAAAGTGCAAGAAATATTAAACAAAGAATTTAGTCCTGACGGATTTAATATTGGCCTGAATATTAATAGAGCAGCTGGTCAAACGATGAGGCACGTTAGTATCCATATTATCCCTCGTTACCAAAGTGATACTGTTGCTGGAAAAGGTGGAATGAGATCGGTGATTCCCAAATAACGCATGAAAACTATTATTGCTTCTGACTTGAAAGTGGTAATGGGTGATTGGTGATTGGTGATTGGTGATTGGTGATTGGTGATTGGTAATGGGGAATGGGGAATGGGGAATGGGGAATACTAACTCTCTTCTGTCAAACTGGGGTGAAACCTTGATTTTTCGTTGGCCGGATTGACGTAAATTGGTCAAATTTTCCCAAAGTGACACAAGAGGGTTAATTCAACTTCTAATGACCCCCCACGTCAAGGTCGATAACGGGGAAATGTGGGTAAATCAATGGCGGCCAAGGACTTGATCTTTTTCGGACGGCGTAAAGGATAAAGGGTTGGTGATGGCCAGTTGGGTTGGGGTAGAATCACGTCATCAGATTCCTCTGGTTCCTCTTGAGCAGCATCGTGCCACAGGTCTTCATCAAATGTTTGGAATTGATTATTCTCGGCCAACAAGATTTCCTCATCATTCCTAGAAAAGGGTGCTGGCTCGTCCGAGGCGTCTGAGTGCGGCACTGACTCTGGTATGGTATCCCCTTCCTCTTCAACTATAGGGGATGCCGACTCTGACAAACCAGCAGCTTGAGCTAGGGCATTCATCTCAGCCAGTAGTTGTTCCTCTGCTTCCAATTCAGCGGCTGTAGTCTCTGGGGAAACAATCATGGTTGTTTCCATAGGAGCAGGAATATCTACCGTCGATCCCCCATCAGTTGGTTCACTCGGTCTCACATCCCATGATTCTAGTTCTAGAGGCGAAACGGTGGTTAAAGATTCAAGCTGGATCGGGTGATGCCAAAAAGTATTAAAATCCGATTGCTCTTCGAGAAATTCTGGTTCGGCTGACCAGGGTTGGATGGGTTGGGTTTTGGGGAGAACCGGGGCATTAGCCATGCCACCGTGTTGACGAGGCTGTGATTGCTCTGTAGAATTGCTGGGCGGCATTTCCAGGCATTTTTCCAGAGCGCTCTTGAATTGCAGGGTTTGTTGTTGCTGCCTGTGCAGACGGGTTCTCAGTTCTTGACAGGTACTTGCCGCTTGCAACAATTGGTGAGATTGCTCGTTGTAGCGCTGCTGGGTGAGAGCGCATTCTCTTTCTAGTTGTGCCACTCGTTCTTGAGAGCTTTGCAATTGCTCTGATAAGGTCTCAATCAAAATTTGCTGACGCTGGGCGGCTTGATGAGAGGATTCTAGGGTATGGAACAGACGGGTTAATTGCCCTTGAAGAGTATGCAGTTCCTCCCCTTGTCGAGTCAGTAGGAGATCCCGGTCTTGCGATCGCATCAACTCTGTATTTAATGCCTCCTGTTTTTCCCGTAACGCCTGCTTGAGTTCATTCACTTGGTCGAGCAGGCGACGATTTCGCTGGCGCATTTTTTGAGCCAGGGCCAACCAGTCAGCATCCTTACTGCGCTCTTGCTCAAGAGCCTCTGCGGCCTCAGCATTAGGATACTCCTCCTCTAAACTTGGATCGCTGTCTGAGGAGAGCGTTGGCTCTAGTATTGGCGGTTGCTCGACATCCTTCCCTTCAGGAAGTTGGAAAAGGTTGACGATCTTCAGGAATCCTGGGGTCTCGGTTTTGTTGGACAGCTGAGCCTCACTGTCATCTGTTGACGAAGTGGGTTCGGGAACGGGCTCGTTATTCGGGGTTTCAGCTTCACTCATGGCTTTTCATCCAGAGGCTCACAAATCCACAATAAGGGAGAAGGAGAAGGAACAGGGAGAGGAGGAGAGTAGGGGAGCATCCTTTCGTTGTAAGCAAAAGCTTATGGTATCTTATCCCCACTCCCTGGTTCCTCGATCGCCCTTCTCTTTGATAAGGCTTCTGCTAATAACTCTCGATGCATCAATGCCCGGTCTACTAATGACTGAATTTGTTCGCTTGTTAGCGAGTTGCCATTCGCGTAATATTCCAGCCAACTTCGAGCGATCGCACTTGCCTCATCAGGTAGTTCCCTTAAATCCCATCCGGGTAAATTGAGTTGAGCCATCAAGTGGCTGACTTTGGGGTCATAACTGAGGGCAAAACATCGACAAGCTTCTGCTCCTGCCATAATCAGACTGTGGTAACGCATCCCAATTACCATTTCCACCCCTCGAAACAATCCTTTTAATTCTCTGGGGTCTTCAAGACAGACAATCTGATAAGAGCCAGAGAGTTGGGATGCAATGGATTGGGCAATGCTGAGGTCTTGAGATGCCTGGAAGGGCACCAGTAAGATGCATGTGTGGGTAGCTTTTTGAAAGTCTATCAGAGCTTGGGTGAGGTTGGCGAGCCTTTGTGGGGTGAGGGTGGGGTGCGATCGCAAGTTAACCGCTACTCTGGGCGCTGGTAAGTCCCACAATCCTTTTACAGGTAGGCTGTCTAAGGCCCAAACTGGATCGGGAGCCTCAATAAAGGGAATATGCCAATCCTTCAAGATCGCAGCCGAACCGCCATCACGCACGCTCACAGCTGTACAACTGGCAAAGGAGTTTTGGGCTATCCAACGGGTGAGCGGACGTTTTAGAGGACCAATTCCCTGCGCCCAGGCAATTGTTTGCAAGCCCATCTGCTTTGCCAATCCCATCAAGCCACCATAGTAGAGGGGGCTAGCCGCACTGGTGATATCTTGGATTAAACTCCCGCCACCCCAAATAAATACATCCGACTGGCGCATGGCCTTGAGTACTTGTAAGGCTGAAGTGCGATCGCAACTCTCCACCCCGTAGCGCTGGTGAGTTTGGCTCGGATTACCAGAAAGCACTACAGGAGTGACTGAATCTGGGAGCATTTGCAACAGCGAAGCTAGCAATGCCTCATCGCCGCCATTGCCCTTCCCGTAATATCCACATAGAACTGCCCGTATTTGACCCATCCCAAAACTCTATCAGTTTTCCGAGAAGGATAGGATAATTATCTTGAAGGTTAAACTCCTAAATACTTCCCTAGAAGACTTTGCGGCCACTTTACCCTTCATCCCTCATCCCTCATCCTTATCCATGCACGCCCTTTCAATTCCCACCTGGATTATTCATATCTCTAGCGTTGTTGAGTGGATTGCCGCTATTTGGTTAATCTGGACTTATGGTGAAGTCACTGGTAATCGCTACTGGTGGGCCTTGTCCTGGGGTATGTTACCAGCCTTGGTCAGCGCCATGTGCGCCTGCACTTGGCACTTTTTTGACAACCTAGACTCGTTAGACTGGCTGGTTACCGTTCAGGCATCCATGACTGTATTGGGCAACTTTACCCTCTGTGCTGCTGCTTGGTGGATTTGGCGGTCTAGCTGGAAAATAGGGAACTCCTGAACAGGGGAATTGGGAATGGGGGAGCTATTTTCATTTTTTGTTTGGGCGCGATCGCTCATGGTGTCTAAGATGAGACCAACTATAGGGAAGCTCTATTATCGTGATTGATATTCCCAATTCAACATTAAGCTTTCATCCTTTATTATTTTTTCTTAAGGCACGATCGCGGCTCGTGGTCATGGTTTATCCTTAATGGTTCCTTGCTCCTAGGGGCAAGAAACCATTAACTATAATTTACCGCTCGCAGGTAGACCTAATCTACCTTTTGTATCTTGACTATAAGAACAAGGTAAGGCAGACAGACTTTATTTTATTATTGCGATCGCTCTCACCATCTATTGCCGACCTCATCCTGCCAAAAGTTCCTTGGATCAAAAAATTTATTATCTTTTTCTTTTACCCAGGACTCAGTTCTGTTATCTTTTTGAAATAGGCTGAGCTGTGTCGGGCCAGCGCGACAAAGCATCCCCTATTTTAAGAGATTTTAACAGATTCCAAATGAAACATTTCTGTGAAGATTGGCTACAGCAATGGTGTTATGAAAACGGCTGGACTGATTTATATATCGAGGGTTATCAGTATTGGGCGTTCCCACCAGGAGCCGTGATACCAGAGCCGATTCCGCCTGAAGCTTTGCAATTGATTAAAGCGGAAAAAGGCTTGAGCGGCCAAGAAAAACTGTGGTCTATTGGGGCAGTTATCGTCACAGTTATTGCTGCTATTTTGAGCTATTTCCTTAAATCGCCTATGCCAATGGGATTGGCGTTTGCCTTTGCTGCGGTCACGGTGGGTCTTTTAGAATTTGAAATGAATTGACCACGAACGGCTCCAGGGCAGAAGGCAGGAGACTTTTATGAATGCCTTCTACCTCTGGCCTCTGATACAGACTATTGTAGAGACGTTCCGGTGGAACGTCTTTACAAGATTATGCGTTACCTATTGTGCTACCGCTCAACCGGATTTAATATTATCCCTCATCTTTTATTTCCCGAATCCCTTACCACGATTGGTAGATGGCAAACAGACACAATTCTGAAGTTGCTCGTATAGGGTATCGCGATCCAAATCCTGGCCGATTAGGACTAACTGATTTTTCTTCTCCCCTTTCCATTCATCATCCTCAATAGTGAACCGCTTACCGCTGAGGTGGAAAATGTGACGATTCGGACTTTCATCAAACCAGAGAATGCCCTTAGCGCGGAAAACATTGCTTGGTAGTTGATTGTCTAGGAAATACTGAAACTTCCGAATTGCTAGGGGTTTGTCACTCTGGAAGGAAAGTGATGTAAACCCATCATTTTCTAAGTGATTGGAGTGATAGGCATGGTTATGGTCGTGATGATGGTGGTCGTGATCATGACCGCAATCGTGATGATCGTGGTCATCGCCACAATCGTGATGGTCGTGGTCGTGGTCGTGGTGATGATGGTCGTGGTGGTGTTCAGCTAACTCCGCTTCAAAATATTTGTCAGATGCAAACAGACCCACACTCAGAATCAACGGCAGTGGTACTTGAGAGTTTTTGGTGCGCAGAATTCGCGATCCCTGCTTCATTTCTCGAATTCTGATTTCTAAGGCATCGACATCGGCTTCATCGACGAGGTCTACTTTATTGAGCAGAATGATGTCACCGTAGGCAATCTGACTGTAGGCAGCTTCGCTATTAAACAGATCTAGACTGAAATTGGCGCAGTCTACTACTGTCACAATTGAATCTAGACGAGTCAGGTCTCGCAGTTCTGTACCTAGGAAAGTTAGGGCTACTGGTAGAGGATCGGCTAATCCGGTGGTCTCGACCACCATATAATCAACCTTGTCTTCCCGTTCCAAAACCTTGTAAACGGCATTCACCAAATCTTCGTTAATAGTGCAGCAGACACAACCGTTACTCAATTCCACCATGTCATCTCCGGTGGTCACGATCAGTTCGTTATCGATGCCTATTTCACCAAACTCATTGACGAGGACGGCGGTTTTGAGACCTTGCTGATTGCTCAAGATATGGTTGAGGAGAGTAGTTTTACCGCTGCCCAAAAAACCCGTAATAATCGTGACCGGTAAGCCGTGTTTCGGAGCATTCATTACCTGGTCGGGTGTAGACTGAGTCGTTACTGATTGCATAAGATAGCTGTCGAAAACGTCAGAATATAGGAAGATAGCGTACAGGTGCTAGTTAAAGCTGGCATTAGATTTTGGATGTCTGCTTGACATCCGCCACTTTTCCCATTATTGCGTATCTCTTACTGTGTCATGTCCCTAACCCTATACAATAGCCTGACCCGTCGCAAAGAACCGTTTGAGCCACTGGAAACTGGCAAGATACGGATGTATTGCTGCGGCATTACGGCGTATGACTATTGCCATTTGGGTCATGCTAGAACTTGCATCATTTGGGATACTGCCCGCCGTTACCTGCAATGGCGCGGTTATGACGTTCGCTACGTCCAGAATTTTACCGATATTGACGATAAGATTCTTAACCGGGCGCGGCGAGAAGGGACATCAATGCAGGATGTTGCCGATCGCTTCATCAATGCTTATTTTGAGGATATGGTGCGGCTGAATGTTAAAGAAGCAGACACCTATCCCCGCGCCACTCACACCCTGGACGGCATTAAGCGACTGATTTACGAGTTGGAACAAAAGGGCTATGCTTACCCTGCCGCTGGGGATGTTTACTATGCAGTGCGCCAGTTTTCAGAGTACGGCAAACTATCAGGGCGTAAGTTAGATGACTTGCAAGCGGGTGCTAGCGGACGGGTGGAGGTGGACGATTCGGAGGCATCTAAGAAGAAAGATCCGTTTGATTTTGCCCTCTGGAAGGCCGCCAAACCAGAGGAACCGGCCTGGGAATCTCCCTGGGGTGCGGGTCGTCCGGGTTGGCATATTGAATGCTCGGCGATGATTAGAGATAATCTAGGCGAAACCATTGACATTCACACAGGCGGCGAAGACCTGAAGTTTCCCCACCACGAGAATGAAATTGCTCAATCCGAAGCTGCAACAGGGCAATCCTTAGCTCGTTACTGGCTGCATACGGGGATGGTGCAAGTTGGCGGTGAGAAGATGGCGAAGTCTTTAGGTAACTTTATCACCATCCGAGATTTACTCGATCGCCCTACCGACCCGATGGCAGTGCGGCTATTTGTATTGCAAGCCCAATACCGCAAGCCCTTAGATTTTACCGAAGACGCCCTAGCAGCTGCCAGTAACGGTTGGCAAACTCTCAAAGAAGGATTGCGATTCGGCTATAAGTATGGTGAGAGGCTGGGTTGGCAGCCATCTTCCCCTACGCCTAATTCTCCTAGCGCCATCACCCAACGCTTTGACGAGGCAGTTGATGATGACCTCAACTTTGCTGGCGGTTTGGCAGTATTGTTTGAAGTAGCTAAAACCTTGGGGCGTGAGGGGAATATTTTGGTGCATGAAGGGAAAACCGAAATACCGCCAGAGGAGTTAAAGCAACAATGGCATACCTTGGTCACCCTAGCAGAGGTGTTTGGTTTAGAAGCGCAACCGGAAGCAGTAATGGCACAACCTGCCGATGGGTTAAGCGATCGCGCAATTGAGTCACTTATTCAGCAGCGTACCGAGGCGCGACAGGCTAAGAATTTTGCTGAAGGCGATCGCATCCGCAACGAACTTCAAGCCCAAGGGATTACCCTGATTGATAAGCCTGGTGGTGTAACTATCTGGCATCGCCATTAGGGCTTCCTTCCGGGTGACCCGATAAATTCTATTAAACATATATATGTAAATATATTACCTGTAGGGGCTTCTCGCTGTGAGGATATCCAAGGTTTAGCGATAACCTCAATTGACTCGCCCAATCCAGGGATTTGGTTGACCTTTGACCCTTGCACCAGCCAGGGCGACCCAATAAATTCTATAGGTTTCCACACCAAACCCTAAACAACGAAATATATTACCTGTAGGGGCTTCTCGCTGTGAGGATATCCAAGGTTTAGCGATCGCCTCAATTGACTCGCCCAATCCAGGAATTTGGTTGACCTTTGACCCTTGCACCAGTCAGGGCGACCCAATAAATTCTAATCGTTTCCACACCAAATTCTAAACAGCGGGTCGCCCCTACAGTGGATATGGTGAAAGGGGGTGCGATCGCGCCATCGGCACAGGATATCGAAATATATATAAAAAGCCGAGTGGGGGAATCGAACCCCCCGTCTGTACTTACGAGGCACAGATACCACCTTGGTAAAAAATGAGCCTTGCACAGTTCCTAATATATTGATGAGGACAGGTGGCAAGCACTTCAAGTTTCTCGTTATCCTCGGCAAGAAAAGTTGGTTTTGGTTGCAAGCTTGGCTTTAGGTTTTAGAGCAAGCAACCACCCTTAAAATTAGACTTGGAGTATGAAGAGGTGGGACAGGCGGTCAGCGCGAGGACGTTTTTAGTAATTGAGATTTGGAATCAACTATTTACGTCTGTACCTGACTCAGTTCCCTATATAATACATCATACTACAAAGTTTCTAGAGGTGTCAATAGATTTTCGATTTTGGATGCCAAAATTTTTGATTTGACTGCCTCATGACTTATCTGATGTCCGGTTAAACACCCCCAATATCTGTAGGGGCGGGTTTAGCGACAAATATTGTAGGCTCCGCAGATAT
>DNXU01000309.1:11386-23765 GCA_003505715.1 Cyanobacteria bacterium UBA8803
CAGTCGAAACCCGCCCTGCGACTGCTTATTCAGTAAGCCTTAGTTAAGATATCCCGGCTTGGCAAAGAGCGAGGCATACAATAAATGCCCTTCCTCTTCCACAAACTGACCTGCAAAATTATTGCCAGTCACCGTTTGTAGGCGGAGGCTGAGGAACCGTTCTTCTTCCTCAATCTCAAACTGTTCCGCAGGTGTCTGCGCTAACCAGTGGCGTATTTGCTCCTGGCGTTCGAGACGGCTTTGGTTCAGCTGCGCCCTCAATTCTTGGAGATTGCTGGCAGAGAAAGGAACTAAAGGCTGGTTTACCTCCACATCTTGCTCTTGATACATTGCCGCCACCCCGTAGCAGAAGCACACCAGAGGCATCCACAACTCCTGGAAGTAAGCCGCACTAGGGGCAATCTCTACCCCAGCTAATTTACCCCCGACGAAGAATACAGCACCCGTTTGGTGGGGTAGCAGTTCCAAGCGGCTCTGATATTGGGTTAGATATGCCCGTTTCCGGCTGAGAATCTGCTCTAAATGACCTCGGTTAGGTAAGCCAAACTGCTCATTAAGACCACTAATCGCATCCCAAAGTTTGCTATAGTCTTCCTGGCCCCGCAGTTGGAGCGCCTTTTCCCGCAGTGGTAATGGCAGGATGAAGAACCATTGATCCCGCCCTTCCAGATAGCCGCCTTGAGCTGCCTGCACGCAACAGGCATCCTCAAACATCAGTTTTTGACCAGCGGCGATAAAGGCAGAACGGCAGAGGGCATGGTTTTGCGCTCTATCTTGGATATAACCCATGTGCAGGGGTACGATCGCAATCCCAGTTTCCGCAGGGTTGGAAAGTTCCATATTCCCATATCCCCGCACCTGAGACAGCTTTAAACCAGACTGTGGCGGGACAAATCGACCATCGTTATCGGCACCGAATACTGGCAATACTATCAGCGTCCCCGACTGCTGCGGGATGCCGAAGCGGTGGGTCGATAAGTCAAATTTCAGGGGAATCAATTTATGGTAGTCCACGGTGCTACCTCCTTTTCGACCTTGTAGAGTTTTTCGAGCAGGAACTCCTGCAAGCAGTCAGACGCACCTTTCCCATTAGCCATCAAGAATAAAGACAGCAGCACTTCTTCAAAGTCGTCTTGATGCCAGAATTCCAATTGTGGCAGATTCTGGGCTGGACGCCGTAAGGTCAAGTCGTCGGAGCTGGTAAACTTGCTATGGCAAAAGACAACAGGTGTCTGGATGCCAGCACTAGGTAAAGACGCGACTACTCGTGCTAAATCTCCGGGATAGACATTTTCGTACCCGTCGGTAGCGATCGCTACGACATCCGGTTCGCCTGCCAGCGCATCAAGGAGGACAGTTGCTAAATCCGTGTTGCCTTCCGGTACTGGCGGATTTCCAGAACCACCCACGGTATGCACTTGCAAGTTAGCACAGCGTTTTTCAAGTACTCGTTGCAAGGCCACTGCTTGAGTAAGAGCGCAGTATTCTCTTTCTCCATAACTGCGAGTCGAAGCAGAAGCATCAAGAACCAGTGCTAGCTTACCCTCAAATCGAGGGAGTTTGCTAGCAGCTGCTTCAACGTAACCTTCTAACGCTCGCTCTAAGTCCGGTGAATTACCACCCCGGTAGAGGTGTACCAGCGTAGCCGAGATATCACCGCGATTCGTTGCCGTAATCGTCTTGGGCCGCTCTTGGCGCTGCTCAAACTTCTCGGTATACTGCCGATGAGCCAGTTGATACTGACCGTTGCCCGTCGGGCGGGTTCCTGGCTGGTAAAGCAATGACAGATGGGATTTAACCTGCTCAGTACCGCGCACAAACCGCAGCAAGTTGCGGCGGATATAGGCTTCGTCAGCTATTGCTTCCTCCCTCACCATCTTGGCACAGGCACGCGCCACATTCTTCCCTAGAGCATGTTCCAGGCAATCTACCAAAGTGGGACGGCGGCAACTTGCCATATCCTCAAAGTGGGGATGACTCAAAATGTAATTGAGGATGGCTCTGACGGTGTGTTTATGATTTGCCCGTACCCGTCGCAGTGCCAGAAACACCGTTAAAACTTGATCAGGGTGCAAAACTGCCAGTAGCAAGTTAGTGACGCGCTCTAAGGTGCCACGAACCTCGTTAGACATCCCTTGGCGAGAGCGTTGCAGCAGTTGGAACAAAATTCGCACTAACTGCCCAGGTTGAACGGTTTCCATTACAGCCAAGAGGGCATAAAGCTGCGGATTTTGGTCATAGTTAGACCGATGCAGGACTTCATCGCTCCATTGAGGTGGTGCAGCATCTCGCCGCAGGATAAACGGCTCGTTTGTAGTACGCAAATGCTGAAGGAAATTTGCGAGGGTTGGTTGGCTAACATCCATGAGTCCCCTCCTTTATAAATATTTGAAGGCGCGGGGGGTAAAGAGTTTGAACGTTACCGCCGCTTGATTACCTTTATACTACATTAATACTACAAAGCTGTCAACAGGCTGGTTAGAATCTCAGGACTTACGCATTGTGCCCCCCCCGGCCCCCAACCTTAGCAGGGCAGATTTATTGTCGATAGAGAAATTTGGGAAGCTGGAGGAGAAATTTCTTGTTCCCCCCAAGGTTGGTAGGGCAGATTTATTGTCGATAGAGAAATTTGGGAAGCTGGGGGAGAAATTTCTTGTTCCCCCCAAGGTTGGGGGGTTAGGGGGGCGTTTGCGTCCTGTAGAGACGTTCTGGCAGAACGTCTCTATGACTAGATTCTAAGCTTTTCGAGAGGATTGTAATTTCTTTTTCAGAAAGATACCTAAACCGACGATACCTAGTCCCAGAGCAGCACTAGGTTCGGGGACAGGTGTGGGATCTTCTACATTGACTGTCACGTTGAAGGAACCGTCATTATCCTCATAAGCACCAGGCGAATTGACGAAACCAAAACCATCAGGAATTCCCAGGAATAAGCGAGTAGATCCTTCTGGCGCTTTAAAAATTTGAGTACCGCTACTGCCAAGTCCATCCCCGATGAAGAAGACTTGTCCTAATTCTGGAGCTAAGTTTGAGAAATCTGTGCCCAGACCACTGGCAGTAAAATCTAAAGCAGTTGGGGCTGAGCTGCTGACAGGGTTATTATCATTTAAAAATAGACCAACTAGGGGGCCTTGAGAGCCTTTATAACCACTAATACCTGATAAGTTGGAGAGATCGCTGACTCCAGCGCTATTACCATCAGGAGCAAAACCGTTACCAGGACAACCTACGCCATTAAAATAGTGAACGCAACCGCTGGCACTAAAAGAAAATAATTGCCCTCCGCTAGCGGTTATGAACTGGGGAAAGGTGTCCTTTAAAAAGTCAGCTGCAACAAAGGAGTGTCTTCCCAAGGGGAAAGAGGGATCTGTACTACCTAGCGGCGGAATGGTCACATCAGCGCGACCCGCCAAATAGATTGCATCAGTGCCTTGTACCGTTAAGTTAAAGGTGCCAGCCTGGGCTGAATTAACGCTCATCAAGCCTAAGCTCAGGGTAGCTCCAGCCGTAACCAGGGTAAATTTGTTCAAGAATTTAGTCATCTTAAATTTATCCTTTTGTANNGGAAATCGGTGATGTCAGAAAGCTGCTAACTTCTTTAATTTAGAGTCGCTATATATTACTCAGGTTTAAGCTTTCCATTTTATGCAGGATTTATGGTTTTTGTAAAATTACTTCACATTTTAGTAGAGACGTTCCGCCGGNNCGCCGGAACGTCTCTACTAGGTTTGGCTAATGATAAAAAAACGGAGTCACATCGCCGATTGGGTATTATCGGTTGGCCAATTTAGTACTTAAGCTCCCCGACTTCTTAAAGAAGTCGGAGATCGGGGCTTTAACAAATTATTTAAGACCAATGCCTTGATGTTGGGGGGCGCAATGCGTCAGTTTTAGCTTGTCTTTAACTGATAGCGAATATTCTCTGAAAAAAGAAATAGAATAGAGCGGGCTTATCATTACCCAAGTAGAGATTTTTTTCTTTTAATGAAGTTTAGCTGAATCATAAACTATCCTAAAGGCATAATCCAGGTATCATTCAGGTGATGACTTATGGCTGGACCAGAAACCACATTGATAAGTCAAGAGCAACAAACTGTAGCGTCTGCTCCACAGGAGCTAAGCGAGCAAGCGATCGCACAGGCATTAAAGGTCGAAGATCTCCAGCCGATAATTCTAGCTGGCGACCCCAACGGTAACCCGCCGGATTCCCCAGACAATCGCATCGATCCTAATACCACGACCTCGCTGTTTGGTGGAGTTGGCAGCATTGAGGTGTCGTTACCTGGGGAAGGGAATTTCTTAGGTAGCGGAACAGCTATCAGCCGACGATTCATTCTCACAGCAGCTCACCTCCTGGATATCCTTAATAAGGATGGCATCATCGACGTGACTCCAGAAAATGTCACGTTCAACCTCAACTTCGGCAGCGATCTGTCCCACAGCATTACTGCCCAGAACCTGTACGTTTTTCCAGGCTTTGAAGGGTTTGAAAATACTCCCGGTAATGACCTAGCTCTGATCGAACTGAGTCAGGATTTGCCGGAAGAAGTCCCTATTTACAACCTGTTGCGCAATCCCTTACTCCCCGGCAGCATCCTGACGATGGTTGGGTACGGCACTAGTGGCAATGGCACCGATGGGTTGCAAGAGGGAACCGCCAGCTCCAGTAAGAAGCGGGACGGAAAGAACCAAGCGGAGGGTTTTTCATCATTGTTATCAGCATCAGCTACGTTATCAGCATCAGCTACTGGCGAGGAATTCGAATTTGGCGAG
The DNA here is from genome assembly GCA_003505715.1 of Cyanobacteria bacterium UBA8803. GTDB lineage: Bacteria > Cyanobacteriota > Cyanobacteriia > Cyanobacteriales > Coleofasciculaceae > UBA8803. The sequence goes on from DNXU01000309.1 coordinate 16,160, forward strand.
GAATTCGATGATGTTTTCTTGTACGATTTTGACGGCCCAGATGACTCGACCAACAGCTTTGCTTTCTTAGGATCGGGATTAACCCTAGGCAACGATATCGAATCTATCACCGGACCTGGGGATTCTGGCGGCCCTAGTTTTATCACGGTTGGAGATTCCCTGTTCCTCGCTGGTGTCAACACTTTTATTTACGCGCTCCCCGGACAAGAACAAGGCACCTTTGGTACAGGAGCCGGGGGTGTGGTAGTCTCCGATCCTGAAAAGTTGGCTTGGATTGACAGTATTGTTTCAACACCCACAAACAACTTTGGTACGATTCAGGGCAGCCAGTGGTACGACTTCAACAGTGATGGGGTGCGTAATGAAGGAGAATCGGGTCTGGCAGGTTCGACGGTTTACCTCGACTTGAACCAAAACAGTATCCTCGATACCGACGAACCGAATACTGTTACTGACGCTAACGGTAACTATACCTTCAGCAACCTAACACCGGGCACCTATACCGTAGCCCAGGTTCTGCAACCCGGATGGCAGCAAACCTTCCCCACCTTCGGCTCGATCGCACTCTTCCAAGCAGACTTCAGCGATGCCAACGGCGACCCCAGCCTAGACGGCTTTACTATCGACAACACGGGCGGGACAGTACCCGGACTCTGGCATCTATCTGTTGGTCGCGGTAGCCAACCCGGTCATTCTACCGATGACAGCATGTACTTTGGTATGGGAGAAGGCCCTAATGGTGGCGGCAACTATAAGGCTACTCCCACCCTTTTCGATAACACCGCAGGTCGGATTATTTCCCCAACTATTGACTTAAGCAACCTCTCCAGTGCTGAACTAACTTTTAACTATTTCCTCAACGTCTTACCCAGTGAGGACTCAGACCGATCGCAAGTACTGATTTCGAGAAATGGGGGAGCGTTTGAAGCCATCGCCTCGAAAGGGAATGGGTTGACTAGGGTCACAAGTTCGACCCCCACTTGGAGCAACGCTACCCTTGACCTGACCCCCTACGTTGGCGATACCATCCAGATTAAATTCGACTTTGATTCCATAGATGGCACCACTCCATTATTTTTGGAAGGGTGGTATGTCGATGATGTAGTCGTTACAGGTGCTAGTAACGGCACTCATACGGTTAATGTGGCCGCAGGAGAGACGGTTACTGATATTAATTTTGGCAACCACAGCACGTCAGCTATTTCTATTAACGATGTATCCCTGGTGGAGGGGAACGAAGGAACGGCGGAGTTAATCTTTACAGTTAGTTTGTCGGAAGCCAACGGTCAAACGGTAACCGTAGACTACACCACCAACGATGATACCGCGATCGCAGGCCAAGACTACACAACCACCAGCGGCACCCTGACTTTCAACCCAGGAGAAACCAGCAAAACTATTAGCGTGCAGGTACTCGGTGATATGGTGGCAGAGGAAAATGAAACATTTTTCCTCAATCTGAGCAATAGCAGCAATAGTGCGATCGCAGATACTCAGGGGGTAGCCACTATCGAAAACGATGACCCCATCAACAATGCCCCCACGGCTCTAGATGATAGCGCCACTACCATCCAAAACACGCCCGTTACGATTAATGTCTTGGGCAATGATAGCGACTCCGATAACAATCCGCTGGCTATCGCTAGTTTTAACACCACCTCAACTGAGGGCGGTAGCATTAGTATAAATGACAACGGCACCCCTGATAATCTGAGTGACGACCAGTTGGTGTATACCCCTGCCACAGACTTTATCGGCAGCGATAGTTTCAGTTACACCCTGAGTGATGGTCAAGGAGGGACTGCCACAGCGACAGTAAATGTAACTATTAATACACCCCCTGGCCTTACCCTAACAGGCACTCCCGATAACAATACGCTGATTGGCAGCACTAATAATGACCTGCTTGCGGGTCTTGAGGGCGATGACCTACTCTACGGCGATGGCGGTGATGATACCCTATCTGGAGATGAGGGTCAAGATATCCTCATCGGCGGTAGCGGTCAAGATCTCATAGCGGGCGGCAGCGGTGATGATGTCCTTAGCGGTGGGGATGGTAACGATACCCTATCTGGAAATGATGGTCAGGATATTATCATGGCTGGCAGTGGTGAAGATATTGCGACAGGGGATAGTGGTGCAGATATCATCAACGGCGGTGAGGGCAATGATGTACTCTTGGGCGAAGCAGACAATGATATGCTGTGGGGCGAGAGTGGCGACGATACTCTCAACGGTGGTGAGGGCAATGATACCCTCAGCAGTGGCAGTGGTAGCGATCGCTTAGTATTAACCCCAGGTCAAGGAACGGATGCGATCGCTGATTTTGAGGATGGTCTGGATTCTTTCTTATTAGCAGGAGGTCTAACCTTTGCCGATCTGGAGATTACCCAAAGCAACCAGGATACCTTAATCAAAATTGCTAGCAGTGGTGAAGTGTTAGCCTTTTTGCCTGGGGTGCAAGCCAGCCTGATTACAGAAGCAGATTTTAGCACCCCGTTAGGGTTCCCAGGTGAAGCAGTCCCCACCAATGCTGAACTTGAACTGTTCAACTTCTTCCTAGAGGCTTCCTTCAACCTGAGTGAGGGTACTTCCGGAGATGATACTCTCATGGGCAGTGTTAGTGACGATATCATCTTTGGGAATGAAGGGAATGATTTCGTTGGCGCTTTAGCGGGGAATGACTTTATCGATGGCGGTGTAGGCTATAACGATCGGATGTTTGGCAGTGTTGGCGAGGATCTGATTATCGATCCCGACGGCGTTCTGGGTGCCCACGGCGGTGCTGATAATGACATTATCAACGTCACCTTTGCACCGACATGGGACAATGATAGCAAGCCCAATAACAATCCTCGTTCCGACGGCAAAATTACTGGCGGTTATGGGAATGACATCATCACGGTCACAATGAATGACAACCGTTTCTTCATTAATATGAAGGGTGATGAACCAGTCAACCCGATCAGTAATAATCCCCAAGATGGCAACGATATCATCAAATTACAAGGTGTCTATGCCAATTCAGTAGTTGACTTGGGTGGTGGGGATGATATCTTCTATGGCGGCAATGGCTCTGACAATGTTGCTGGTAGTAGCGGTAACGATACCCTCAATGGTGGCGGCAGCGGTGACTATTTAGCAGGTTACAGTGGGGATGACATCCTCAATGGCGGCGCTGGCAATGATAAGCTAAATGGCGGTGAAGGCAGGGATTGTTTCGTGCTAAAACCAGGCCAGGGCACAGACACTATCCTAGACTTTGAAGATGGTCAAGATCTCTTGAAATTGGAAAGTAATTTGACCTTTGGTCAACTCACAATTACCCAAAGTGGCAGCAATACGTTAATTACTGTAACCAGTACTGAGGAAGTGTTAGCCCAGTTAATAGGGGTACAAGCCAGCCTAATCGGGCAGGAGGATTTTGTAGTTATTTAGCTCGCAGGAATTGTATAAAAGAGTTTGTAGTAACCAATACAAGTGGTTGGCAAGTCAGCATTGTCAGGGACTAAAGTCCCTACTACAAACCATCTCTACAAAGAACAAAGGGCAGATATGAGGCTCTGTTAATTTCGCGTAAATAACAATAACCAAATTGGCAGTGTCAGCAACAGTCCTCCTACTCCAACTGCTAGTGCTGTCACTGCTAATTCCCGATCTAAATCGTAAACTTCCGCAATTACCAAGGTGGCAAATGCTGGAGGCATAGACATTTGTAGAACCATCACTAGCTGCGGCGAACCCTTAAACCCCAACTGCAACAACCCGATCCCCAATACCAACGGCACTAGCAGCATCTTAATCCCCAGACTAAGTGCTGCTTGTCTCAGTTTGCGCCAAGATGCTAGCTGACTCAACCGCATCCCGATCAGAATTAACGAAAGAGCGATCGTACTCCAAGCAAATCCTTTCAAACCTTGTTCTGCTAACTCCGGTAGGGGTGTCTGGCGAAACACCAATCCCACCCCTAAACACCACAGCGCTGGGTTGAGGGCGATCGCTTTAACCAATTGCCATTGGCTCCCTGTTCCCCTGCCAAAACGAGCTGCCAATAGCACTCCCAAGCCGTAAGCTCCCAATAAACTCCCTAGTAGATCGTAAAAAAGCGCCCAGCCAAAGTATTTTTCCCCAACCAAGGTTAGACTAACTGGGAAACCCAAATAACCAGTATTGCCTACCATCGATGCCAGTAAGAAACTGCCTTGACTCGGTTTGCTCCAAGTTTTAGAGTTATATAGGCTCAGACTACTGCGAATCCAAGCCCAAGCCAATCCCGCTCCCAATAAAATCGCCACCCATGCCACCACAGGTGCAATCCAAATCGTCCCCGATAATTCAGCCCCGCGCAAAAATGTAATAATACTGACCGGAACACCAATCCAAAAGAGAAACTGGCCAATCCACATCGGCACCTGCTGCGGCAGAGAGCGTCCCAAAATCCACCCCAGCAGCATACCACCCCCTAACTGCATATAGAGTTGCAGTAACGGTTGCAAACGATCAATATCAAGATTAGGCATAATTCAGGATTTGAGGAGATCTAGCTGTGCCAGTAATTCAGGCTAACGGCATCAATTTGTACTATAAGATTCAAGGTTCCAAGGAAAAAGAGCTATTACTACTAATAGCAGGGTTTGACAGTGACAGTTCAACTTGGGCAGCAATGATGCAATTGCTAGTTCAGCAGTATCGAGTGCTGCGCTTTGATAATCGAGGAATGGGGCAAAGTGAAGCACCAAATACTCCTTACAGTATCAAACAAATGGCCACTGATGCAGCTGCGCTATTGGATTACTTGAGTATTGAGCGAGTTCATATAGCAGGCCATTCCATGGGTGGACAGATTGCTCAAGAACTGGCTTTGGCACATCCAGAAAAAATTCAAAGTTTGATACTTCTCTCATCTTGGGCAAAGGGAGATGAAAAGTTTAATTCCCTCATCAAACTGTTTGGCGATTTGACAGATAAAATAGAGGGAAAACTGTATCAGAGAGTTCTATTGCCTTGGCTGTTTACCGATGCGTTTTACTCAACTCCAAGGGCAATGGTACAACTGATCTACTTGATTGAAAATTACCCATTTCCGCCAACACCTCATGGACTATATTACCAAACCCAAGCTATCCTTGGCAGTGATACCAGCGATCGCCTTACTAACATTCATTGCCCTACACTCGTTATAGTTGGCAAGGAAGACCTGCTTACTCCCGTCAGATTTTCCGAACAACTAGCTCAAGGTATTCCCAAGGCTGAACTAACTATCCTAGAGCAGGGTGGTCATGCCTTTATAGTTGAGTCGGCGGATAGTGTGGCCAAGGTCATGCTAGATTTTCTGGCGAAACACAATTCACATACACAAGAATTTTAATAATTAAAAAGAATGGCCAAGATATTTAATATTAATTTAAAATCTTCTGCAATTGCAACTCCTGCCCGTCGCGTAGCCCAGCCAAGTGCTGAGTTCTACTCTATTTTTTCACAAGAAGAGCTTTTGGATATAATTCATACCTTAGAATTCAGGCGAGAAATACCTTTAAAGTATTCTTATAAAGGTACAGGTGCCCAAAATTGGGATAAGTTTTATCTAAAATATATTCGACCTAGATGGTATCGTAACTCAAATCCGGAAATTCTCCTTTTAAGAGACAATTTTGCACTTATTAATAGCCATCTAGCCAAAAGTCGCCAACTTACTATTATAGATGTAGGTGTAGGAAACTCCTATTCCATCAAAGAATTTATCCATAGACTTAATCAAATGGGGAAAGTTAAGAGATATATCGCCTTAGATATTAGCAAAGAATTACTTGAGTTATCCCAACGTAATTTTATAAACTGGTTCCCAGATATCAGATTTTCAAGTTGCACCATTGATATAGAAAACTGCTCTTTATCAAAAATATTATTGAAAAATCAGGATAACCTTGAAGCTGATGATACAGCCAAAATAATTTTCCATTTAGGCGTGACGATGGGCAATCATCACAATAGAATTGGAGTACTAAAAAACTTGAGAAACAGTCTGGGCAAAAATGATTTATTAGTATTCACTAACGAAATTGGTTCTAACTCTCAATGGGATGGCAGAGCGAGAGGTGGCTTCAAATATCATGTGGATAAAGTGTATGCATGGCTGAAAAAGCATATAGGGATTGATTCTGAAGATTGTCAGTTGTTGAGAAAGTATGATAACCTAACAGATAGTATAGTGGCCAATATTAAATTATGTCATGATTATGCTATAAATTTTAGTCTTAGCGCAATAGAGCAGCAAATTGAAATTTATACAGGTGAAGAGATTACTATTTGGAGACAGCATAAGTATGAAATACCTGAACTTAGGCAAGAAATAGAACAAGCTGGACTAGAGCTAGTCCACTACAGTACTGACAGATATTTCGCAAATATCATGGTGATTTGTAAGGTGGCCAGTTGCAATAGCCCGGATACTTACTCTATAGCTGACAGCTGAAAGCTTACTGGCAGCTTACAGCACAGGAAGTTAATTATTGGTTTTCACACTGAATTTATCCCCCATGCCTAACCCACCCTAGAATTGATAATATTTTCTTATCACCAGATTGACCGGAGAGCCTAAAATAGCAACTGTTTAAAATTAGGGTAAGTTAAAGTATTGATTGGCTAGTGCAGGAGTGGATGTGTTGAATAATAGGGGTTTCCCAAAAAAACCAGCAAATCTAGAAGAGGAAATAGAAGAGGATATTCCCGTAGCGGTGCGAGATACACCCGATACGAAGCGTCCCTCTAAGTGGAAGCCAGTCTTGCTCGTTGTTAGTTTATTGGGATGTGGGGCGATCGCGATCAGCCTCATTCTCTCCGGTTCAACCAGGAAACCTATATCTTCTCCAGAACCCACGACTACTGCTAGTTCAACCCCAAGTAGTTCAGACACTACTGATACCAATAACCTTCTAGGACATCTCCCCTACGAAGAAGCCCCCCCCTCCGAACTCAAACCCATTACCCCTGACGGTAAACTGAAACTGCGCACTGCTGCTGCCGAAAAATTTAAAGCCATGTTAGCTGCCGCCCGAGCCGATGGTGTGATCTTAATCCCCATTTCCGGATTTCGTTCTGTTCAAGATCAGCAGCATCTATTTTTTGATATCAAAGCTCAACGGGGACAAGTAGCAACCAAGCGGGCTGAAGTCAGTGCACCCCCTGGTTACAGCGAACATCACACGGGCTACGCAGTAGATATTGGCGATAGCCGCACCCCAGCTACGAACCTGAGTCCTAGCTTTGCGCAGACTGCTGCCTTCAAGTGGCTGGAAAAAAATGCCGCTCACTACAGCTTCGAGTTATCCTTCCCTCCAGGGAATCCTCAAGGTGTCAATTACGAACCCTGGCATTGGCGCTTTGTTGGGGATAGCCACAGCCTAGAAACATTTTACAAAGCCCATAATCTAATTGACCGTACTACTAATGAATCCCCAACTCCTTCCCCCTCGCCATCTAACTAATGCGGTGAAGGTTTCATCGGACTTACGCAAAGCCTCTATTAGTACCCACCTTGCGCACCCTGAACTGGCACAATCGGTTTTTGGGGAATTGGTAACTTTTAATACAGAGGCTACGAAAAAAA
>DNXU01000310.1 GCA_003505715.1 Cyanobacteria bacterium UBA8803
GAGCCCACAATATTTGTCGCTAAACCCGCCCCTACAGATATTATGGGTGTTTAACCGGACATGATATAATAGATAGAAAAATTCCAAAAAATAAATTATCCAAGAGGAGGGCGAGCCAACAGATTTAATGGGTTGACCTATTTATCCTGAAAAGGCGACTCGCCCCTACATTAAAATGCCACAATCAAATCACCAGATTAATAATCCGACCTGGCACATAAACTACACGACGAACTTCCTGCTGGTTGATGTAACGTTGTAGGGATTCTGACTGCATGACTAACCCGATCGCCTCTTCCTGAGTAGCATCCGGAGCCAACTGGAGTGTGGTTCGAGTCCGTCCGTTGATTTGGACGGCAATCGTTACTTGTGCTTGTGTAAGAAACTCTGGATTAGCTTGAGGGAATGACTGCTGATGAATTGAATAGGATTCACCCATGCGATGCCAAAGTTCCTCGGTGATATGGGGTGCAAAGGGAGCCAACATCAACACATAGGACTTGATTTCTGCTTGAGCAAGATGTTCTTTGGCTTCCAAGGTGTTGAGATAACTCATCAATGTGGCGATCGCAGTATTGTACTTCAACGCTTGAATATCTTCTCTGACCTTGTGAATGGTTGGATGCAACTCGCGTTGGGATTCTCCATCCAATTCATTGGCTCGGATCGAGTCTTGATGTCTCATCACCAATTGCCAGACCCGATTCAAAAAACGCCGTATTCCTGCAATACCGCGATCGGAGAAATCGCCGCCCTGGTCATAGGGACCTAAAAACATCAAGTACGTCCGCAAAGTGTCTGCACCGTACTCTTTAATGTACTGGTCAGGATTCACTACATTCCCCTTAGATTTGCTCATTTTGGCTCCATCTTTCGCGAGCAAACCATGAGCGCGGAAGCAGTGAAAGGGTTCCTCAAACAGAATGTATCCCAAATCGTGCAACACCATTGTGATGAAGCGACTGTACAACAGATGCAATACCGAATGTTCTGCCCCACCAATATACATATCAACTGGCAACCAGGCGGTAGTAATTTGGGGGTCAAACGGAACATCAGAACAATTGCTGGCAGGATAGCGCAAGAAATACCAGGCAGAATCTAAGAAGTTATCCGATACATCGGTTTCTCGACGTGCCGCACCACCGCAGTATGGACAGGCTGTATTCACAAATTCAGGAATGTCTGCCAACGGGGAATTGCCTGTCCCTTTCGGCAACCAGTCCTCTGTTTGCGGTAACTCAACAGGCAATTGGTTTTCTGGCACCGGAACCGTACCGCAGGTTTGGCAATAGATAATCGGAATTGGCGGCCCCCAATAGCGTTGCCTGGAAATCAACCAATCCCGCAAGTGATACTGCACTGTACCGTCACGTTCGGAACGACCGATCCAGTTACGCTGTGCCGTTTTCACCCGTTCTGACCAGTCCAAATGCTCCAAATTATCCAACAACCGTTGGGCATAGCGGGTAATCTTGAAAAACCATTGCTCCAATTCCCGTTGGACAACGATCGCACTACAGCGTTCGCATTCCCCGGCAATCACTTGTTCATCGGCCAATACGGTTTTGCATGACGGACACCAATTTACCGATGCTTTCTTGCGTTCGGCTAATCCGGCTTTGAACAACTGCAAGAAAATCCACTGCGTCCATTTATAGTATGCCGGACTGGTGGTTTGGACTTCGTGATGCCAGCAGAAACGATTGCCAATGCGCTTCAATTGCGTTTCTCGAAATCGTTCAACATTCCGTGCGGTTAATTGATTGGGATGAATCCCTTTCTTAATGGCAAAGTTCTCGCTGTGAATGCCAAAGGCATCAAATCCCATGGGTTCAAAAACATCCCTCCCGTTCATCGCCATAAAGCGACCGTAGATGTCTGCTCCGGCGAAGGCATACACATTGCCAACGTGCAACCCTTCTGCCGATGGGTAGGGAAACATCATCAAATTGTAAAAAGGGGGATGTTTTGGAGAATCCTTGTCAATCGCTCTGCCTACATCGGTCTCGTAAATCTGTGTCTGCTGCCAAACAGCTTGCCATCGGGCTTCAACAGAGGAGTGGTCGTAAATCTCATACGGTTGATGAGTTGCCGGATCGATGCGATCCGGACTTACAGGTCCCAGTGATACATTCTGTGCATCCTCTTTTTTGTAGTATCATTGTAGCGTAAAGACTGCCTTCGATCAAATTTGCAAGTCCAACTTATATAGGACTTACGCCCAGCCTCTATTAGTAGGGTGATATTAGAGCTTAAAAAGCCCGATAAGTAAGGCGATGGGGGCTGCAAGTAATATCCACATTGTAGGTTGCAAACCATACTGTTGAGCAACCCACCCTAGTGCCAACGGAGCTAAACCACCCACGAAACCCGCTAGGTTGTTGAGCGTCATGACTGTGCCACTCTGTCCTAGCATGGCTGTATACAGTCGCCCCTGAAGAATGGAGTACCAACCTGCATTCAGGAACCCCAGAAAGCCGAGAACGATCAACTTGATATTGAGATCGGACACCACCAAAAAAGCTGGATAAAGACACAAAACAATGATGGCACTCAACCTCAAATATATGAGTCCTTGTACCTTTTCCAGTAAGGGAATGAGCAGAAAATCTCCTAGTAAGCCAAACCCCAACCATACCGCGATCGCAAAACTAGCCTGGGTGTTGCTTGCGCCCACGACATCAACGAAATACAGTGCTAAAAAACCATGCAGAACGTCCAACATTAAATCTGAAAATTGCAACAAAGTTAACCAACGCAGTACGTTGCGTCGTTTTAAAGCGTTAATCACATGACAGATACCATCGTTGAAACTCTGTATTGGCTGCTCAACTGGAGATGAGATGGCGATCGGATACTTCCATAAGATTACTACCAGGAATACCGTTAGTACTGCCAAGATGAAAAACACACTCCGCCAACTTTGATTAAATGCGATCGCCCCCGCCAAAGCCAAAGGCCCAAGGACATTGCCAACTGAACCCGCTAATGTCCAACGTGCCATATTTTGCTCGTGGCGGGTTGGTTCGATATCCATCAGCGTCGCCTGGGAAAGACTGACAAAGGAGCCAGAAGCAGGATAAAACAAGACAAACGCGGCTAATAACCAGAAAAAGCGATCGCTGAGGGAAATGAAGATTAATGCGATCGCAAAAGCAACCCCTCCCCCCAAAATCAATTGCCGTCGCTGACCGAGATCTCCTAAAATTCCTAGAATTGGCTCTATCAGGCTGCTGATTGTATTGGGTATAGTCAGCAACAGTCCTACTTGCACATAGGAAAGATGTAAATCATTCCGAATCAACGGGTAGGCTGCACCCCCCACTCCACCCACAAGCTCGTCTAATAGCTCAATAACCAGGAAGATAATCGTTAATAAAATAATAGTCCTGGTCGTTTTGTGTTTACTATCCAATGACATCGTGAAATTCTCCCGTCCTCAAAATTCGATCGCCAGCGCAACATCTTCACGGCGTTGGCGAGCGGAGGGGGAATCCACGAACAGACTCTTCGCCTTAGTTGTAAGGCGAATCGCAGGTTGGAGCGGGTTCTAGAAGATTACCAGGGAGGAAAAAGCATAGCAGCGCAAGGATAAAGCCAGGACTTGCAAAAACTTCAACATTTATAGGACTTACGCAAACGCCCCCCTAGCCCCCCAAATCTGGAGGGAACAAGAAATTTCTCCCCCTTTCCTTGGGGGGTCGGGGGGGCACAATGCGTAAGTCCTAATTTAGTTTAGCTCTTCTGACACCTGTTAACCTCACTCCATCAAATTTTCCCACCAACTGAGCAAAGGATGATTTCTATGTGGTATGTATCGTCCTTTGGTTCGTATAGCACCCAGGGCAGTGCGTAATTCAGGCGCAGCAATATTTGCCTCTTCTGCCCAATTCTTAATCATTTCTAAAGTTGATAAAATCTGTAAATTTGGTGCTTCTTTTTGACAAAATGAAATTGCTTTTTTGTCATCAGTACCAATTGCCCAGCCTCGGTGAATCGCAATGGCACAGGTTGCAGAATCGCCATCATCACCTAGTTCAAAAGCATAGTTTACAAACGTTTCTTCCTCTGCTTCTGAGTCGAAATCTACTACTAAAAGTAAACCTTGAGTAATAGCTGCCTCAAACTGAATTACACCTTGATCATTCTCGTTTTTGAAGCGTTGCAGAGTTAACAGTTCTTTCTCTCTCACAACTTCAGTAACTACAACTTGAGCAGGAATAGACTTCAAAATTGTCATGAAACGCCCTGAAGCACAGAAGTTGAGAACGCAACAAGCGTCAAGAATCACATGGGAGTGCCTAATTTGCATAACTAATCTCCCAAATTTCTACGCCTGACGCAAATCTAAATGAGCAGTTTCCTCCATCATGCCGCTTGAATGTTCGCGCAAGGCTTCTGCAATGCGCCGAGCTTCCAAGCGATCGACGCTGAGGAAATCTGCAAATCGCCCTTCAGTTATGAGTCCCTGATCTAAAGCCTCAATTGCAAGGTGTTGATAATGAATGGGTACTATGTCAGTGCGCTGTTGGATTTCTTCTAAGCCTAGCTCTTGCTGTACTTTCCTTACTTTCAACCCGCGATCGCGTAACCGATCCCAAGTGCCAGATGGCAAAAGTTCCATTTCCTCCAACCGATAAACAAGGGCTTCTATAGATACGCCATAATAATGAGCAAGAGTAAATAAGTTAGTTGGCGTAAATTTGCTATGGGTACGATACATATCATTGAATCGCCTGAGCAAACCACTTGTGGGCATTAGAAAATATTTGGGAAAAGCCTCAGCTAGTCGCTCACTCTCCGGAATTCTTTGGTATTGCCCCTCAAAATCAACTACAGCTTTTCGTCGATGAGCAAGAAAGTGGAGGTATCCATGCGCCATAGACCAGCGCCGCCGTTCTTCATAGTGATCTAAATTAATGGCCATACAGCCACCAATCTGCTCGTCATAGCTATAAATTTCCGAGTATTTTGCTGGCATTTTTAGGTAGAAAATTCGGATACCCACACTTTGTTCTAGAATGTCGCGCAGCAAAGGAATAGGACCATCTCCAAGTCCAAGCCGCTGCCGTTCTGCGATCGCAATACTTTCCGCCGCAGCCTCTATTGGCATATTAGTTACGTCATACTCTTGAGGATAGTTCAGAGGAAGAGGAGCATCCATGATTTCTTCAAGCTCTAGATAATTTCGACATAATTCCTCTAAGCGCTCAATAACCGGGCTAATTTGGTCAACCTCTTGTTCGCTATGCTCTCTAGCAGCTCGAAATTGAACTGCGAAAGGTTCAACAACAGGACTAGGACGAACAAAGTCGCTAACTGCTCGTCCATAAGCACGAGCAAGTTTAATCAGCTCGTTTGGCTTGAGGCGACGTTCTCCTTTTTCAATGGCAACAATAGTAGTACGTGCAGCACCAATAACTTTAGCCGCATCAGCCTGAGTCATGTTGCACTTCTTACGCGCCTGTTGTAGCAGTTCTCCCAGCTTGCGTAGATCGATATTGTCCAGAATGTTGGTAGCCATAGCATTTCTCCTTCAACCTTACTGAACAGCAACTAGGCAATCATCTAATGTTTGCTGATACGTCTGAGCCTGTTGTGAACCATATCACCATCGGCCATAGTGTCACCTCCGGCTGGCGGAGTTTATTTATATACTATGCAAGATAACTTTTATTTCTGACATTTGAGATTGCGGTCAAGTGTGTTTATTACTCCCAGGCAATCTTGGTGCCTTATTACTGCCACCCCGAATGAGCTTCGTAATGGATCTGGCAATTATACCTCTATTTTGCATGACAGTCGTGGCTACTTGGGTAATGACTGCAAATGTAAAACCAAGACCTAAGCTTAAAAGTAATGATTGAGTAAAGGGATGGAGATGGTTAGTCGAAAATGGCGGTAAGATAGGCTGTCGTGGTTCTGTGGGAATTACATAAGGAGCAAGGGTAGCACCAATTCCTGCTCCAGCTAAACCAAAACCCACAATAGCTACCGTTTTTTGCAAAGCGCGATCGCTTTCTGCTTGTTCTGTTCCTACGATACCGTGACTCGCTTCAATCATTTGCCCAAAAACTTGCTGGCTTGGCAGGAGGTAAGATAAATCAACGTTGATTTGTTGAACAAGCTTGTCTTGAGTGTAGTTAAGAAACTGATTTAAGAAAGATAAATCATCTCGATTTTTAATAATAATGCTCTGGAGCTTATTTAACCAGAAATGATAATTTTTACTATTGGTTTCAATTGTCGTGCGATGTATTTCTAGCTCTCGCAGATAGTTGGCGTATTCAAAAGCCATTATCGGAATTTCAGTCAGCCATTCTTTGAGTTGCTTTAGCCTAGAAGTTGGTTCGGATGGCAACAGACGGAACACTTGGGCTTTGGCTTCCAATTTTCTGTAGAGAAGCCGTGCTTTTTGATTACACCAGCGGGATTCTGAGTAGGCATAGATAATTTTAGCCCGACAGCACAATAAATTAATTAGGTATTGATAATAATCTCCGGCGGCTTCTAACGTTTCGGTTTGAGGGTGGCAATTAAGCCAGATGAGAATATGACAATGTTCAGCCGGATTATCTCGGTTATTTTCATACTCTAAAATGGGACTACCTAAAAATGTGCTTTGAGTGGGTGGAGAACGTAAAAATTGTTCAATATTTGACTTGGGTAAAATAGCAGCTAGACAGTCATTGGCAAAGCCTTGAATATCCTGAATTTGGCTTTCTGGCTGGGCAAAGAATACTAGGGTTTGTCCCAGAGAGGCTTTAATTTGACTGGAAAGAAGACAACCTTGAGGATTTAAGCCCTCCAATTGATCAACGTCTACATGGGAATAGGGATAGCGTAGAGTAATATCAACGACATAGGTATCGTGAATTTGTAGAGGATAGACTTCGCCTCTAAGTTGAAGCGTACTTCCTTCAGGGATAGCCGAAAAATCGAGTAAAGCGTCTGGTTTAAGTAACTCCAGATAGTTTGAGTTTTCCTGGCTTAGGCTCACTCCAATTTTGCCGTTACTCCCTTGGAGACGTTCCATTAATGATTCCAGTCTAGGAACGTGAAGTTTTTGCCCTAGCCGCTCGCACTGTTCCCATAAATGATTGGCATTATTAACTAGTTCATCTTCTCCTTGAGCTAAGTTATTCCGCAGATGGAAGGCGTAGAGTGTCAGTTTTGGGTTAGCAACTTTCATGAGCCAGAGTTTGTTGAATTGGAATCCTTTGAGGCAGAACTTTGCTGAATAGCATTGAGGAGAGTTTGTTTGTTAAGTTCGTAATTGGGAGTTTTGACTTTACTTTCTTTGCTCCCAGGTACTCTTGTCTCTGAATTATCAGGGATAAGTTTCAATTGTGCTTCATCGATTTCCGGGTGTTGTTCGCACCATTCTGAGATGGCGTTTGATAGTTCTTCGATATCATCGGGTAAAGGAGCAACTAACTCCTCCAACTCTGCAAAATCTTCTGAGCTAAAGAGGGAACGTTGCTCGGTTAAGAGTTCGATAAAAGCATCAACATTTTGCTCTAAAAATGGTAGGGATTCTCTCTTGATTTTTTTTACAGTTTTTTGAACGATTTCCAAGGTTAAATCGAGAGCTTGAGCAATTTGCTCTAAACTCAGCCCCATTGGTAGCAGCCTCGGGATGGTTTCTAACTTCATTTCTAGGAGAGTATCCTGATAAAATCGGGTTTGTTTAATTTCGCTTAATCCCAACATAGCGGCAATCTCCTCGCGGCTTTTTTCCGGTAGTTTGTATACAATAATGGTCTCAATCAGATTGATGAGTTCACGTTGGATCGTTTCATCGGTTAGCTGCTGCTGTGCTTGTTCGATTAGCTGTCTTGCAAGTTGTCCTGCTGTCTCTTCCGGCTCAATCACAAGCTTAACAACTCCTACCCCTAATGAGCGCTCTGTGGCTTTTTCTAACTCATCCAGGTAAATTCGTCTCACCCACTTTAGGGCTAAGAGTTCACCAAACTGTGAAGTTGATGCTCGTTCGATGCTGCGATTGGGATAGATGACCACAACTTGCCAAGGATGGGGTGGCTGGTATTGCCTTAAAAAGATGAAGAGTTCGGCAAATATGCGGTAGTATAAAGCAGGATCTGGCTGGAATTGAACTTCAACTAGGTAGAAAGCTTTGTCAGGTTCGTTGGTTTTGGGTAAGAATAAACCGTCTAGGCGAAAGGCTAATTGTTTGACTTCGCGGGAGGTAAATTCATAGCTATCAGCCTCTTCTGGAGGACGGTTAATAAGCTCAAAAAAAATGCTGGGAAATGCCAGAAATAGGTTGTAGAAGATGGTGTCAGTTTTCACGGGTTATTGACCGATGGCACAGAATGCTGCCCAGTGGTAGGGGGATTCAAAGGGTTTGGTATTAGGCGATTGTTTACTGAGGTAAACCTTTAGTTGCCTTCTATGATTGGCATTAGGTAGTTGCTTCGCCCACTGCTGCAATTGTTCTGTTGTAACATCTCGGAGCCAAACTTGAGCAGCGTTGAGAGCAATAGGGACAGTTAAGCCTGATTTGAGATTCTGATAGAACTGAATCATTAAAAGTGCTGTAGATAAATCATTTACTCTCCACAGAGAACATACAATGCTAGCAGTACCTGACACTAGGAAAGCATAGGTGAAACCGATGTACTCATCGGTGACGGATAGAATGTCGCTAAAACCTGTTTCACAAGCAGAGAGAGTGACAAGCCGACATTGGCTGAGGTCAAGATTAAATATCTCTGCTAGCACAATCTTGCAATCAGCCAGATGTAATGCAGACTTTAGGGGTTTGTCAAACTTGAAGCGCCCGTGACACGAAAAGTGGACTAAGTGGGCGCTTTGGAGTTGCTGGTTGTCAATAATAGCTGATTTTGTGGCATCGCCTTTAACCAGGATGTGTTTGCTATGGAAATACTCCTTAATGGCTTGAACTTCTATATCGCTGTATTTAAGGTCTTCTGTGGGGTTTTGAATAGCAAATAGGTGGGTAAAATCAGGGCGTTTTCGACCTTGAGCTAGTTGCAACACTTGACAACTGGGAGCATAATTAACACCTCTAGGGAATTTATCTAAAAGGCACTTGCCTTTCTCGTTGGGTAAAGGCAAAGCGTGAAGAGGAAGTACGTGCAGCCGCTGATGGGGAATTAGAGTTATCCTATCGCAGGTGTCTGGTACATGAGTGAGGATCTCATCCAGGTGTAAAATCTCAGCAAGGCGATTGAGACGAGATGCTAGACAATCTCGCCAAGCTTTTCTAGAGTCGTAGTCTTGCAAATACTCATTCCACCATGATGTAAAGTCTTCTAAATCTTTTGGAGAAGATTGCCAAATACTAATACCAGGGCTTTGATGATTAATGATGAATGCAACGAAGATATCATCAAGGATGTACCACTCGATCAGGGCGGTTTTTTTATCGGGTAGTAATGCCTCAATCTCCTGGAAGAGGATACCTTTTCCCTGTTTATCTTTTGAAACACCTTTAGGGTCAAGGTTCAAGGAGGTAAGGTGTTCTACTAAGTTACGGGCTTTACTGCGCTCAACATATTCAATAGCTTTGGTTATTTGACCATTATTGATACAGGCTTTGACAATACAGATGTAAACATGAATCGCTTCTTCCTGAATCTTTTGACGTTGGGAATCTGTTTTAGCCCAAATGCAGCGCTGCTGCTCAACTGCTTCAATAGCTATACCATACCCCTCAATAGCTTCCTGCCAACGGTTAGCTTTGAAAGCCACATTCCCAAAATCTCGTCCCGTTTGGAAGCAATGCTCAGGATATACGGTGGGTGTGAGAATTTTTAGCGCTAACCTAAAACAATCAATTGCTTCATCAATATTGTTTTGGTAGCTATAGGCAAGACCTAGATTGTGTTGTATCTGTGCCCACTCATGGGGAAATGTTTCCTCGGTGTAGACTTCTAGAACTTGTTTATAGCAAGTAATTGCCTCCGCCGTCTTTCCTAGTTTGCAATAAACACAACATAGATTCTGTTTAGTCTGCGCCCACTCATAAAACTTGTGTTTAGAAGTGTTTCTCAAAGCCTCCTTATAGCAAGTGAGTGCTAAATCTACATCGTGTAGTTCTTGTTGTTTGTCTTCTTGAATCTCGCTACGCCTATGGTAAGCATTGCCCAGACTATCTTGGATATTCGCCCACTCATAAGGAAACTTACTACGAAACACATCTAGAGAATAGCGTTCTAAAGCGGATTCCAATGTGGTGATCGCTTTATCGATCCATCCTTGATTACGGTAAGCAATTCCCAAACCATTTTGGAGCGTTAACCACTCCTGTGGAGAGCTTTCGGAAGTCAACACCTCGGTAGCTTCTTCATATCCTGTAATAACAATCTCCCACTTATTTTCTGGTTTGATTTTTGGGAACTGCGCTATATGATTGCAAAAATTATTAAGATTTCTTGCTATTCTTTGGGCTTCCTCTCGGTCTACGGTTAACAGTTTACCCCTTGCCCAACTTCGCAACATTTGAGGAAAATTATCATCCAGCTTATCTAAATTATCTTCCAATAGCCGATGCACTGCTTTTTTCTGTTGTTTGGTATCTGTTATGTGCCTGATTTTTGACAAGGCACTATTCAAAAAATCGTAATAGGCTTTACAGCTTGGTTTTCTCTGGTCAAACTCTTTTTTCATTTCAATATTCTAACAGTATTGAGATGCTCCCCTTTTGGGCGGCTTGTTACCCCGTCAGGATGAAACTGTTAATCCAAGATCTCCACCACACCCAACTGACCATCAATACGCACTCGCTGACCATTTCTTAATAATTGGGTAGCGTTGTGGATATCCATCACGGCTGGGATGCCGTATTCGCGAGCTACAATTGCGCCGTGGGAGAGGCGTCCGCCGACTTCGGCAATTAAGCCTCCGGCACGGGCCAGTAGGGGTGCCCAACCAGAATCGGTGTAGGGTACAACTAAAATGGTTTGTCGATCAATCTGCGGTACGGCTTGCAAGTGGCTTAAGACTCTCACCCACCCTTCTACTTGTCCGGCACTGGCACCGATGCCTTGGAGTCTTTGTCTAGCAGGCTGTGATGAGATTTGTAATAGTAACGAGACAGACGGAGGGTTGCCATAGATGAGGGAGGGTACGCTAGTTAATTGGGTGTCCCGTTCCAGTTGATCTTGCCTTTGTTGGATGAGTTGCGGCAGGTCTTCTCTCAATATCCGGTCATGACCTGCAACTAAATGCTGGATTTCTGAGAATTCTAAGAAAAAAATATCCCCTGGTTGAGTAAGCAAACCTGCTTGTTGCCAAACTGCCTCTAAGGCGATAAAGCTCCAACGCAATTCGGCTAAGAGCTGGGAATAGACTTGGGTGACTTGACCTTTAAGATTTAGACGCGCTTGGACTACTTCCGCTTGCCAATTCTGGGTTTTTGGAAGTGGTGGTACAGGAGGAGGATCGCATAGAAACTGACTGAATAGCTGTCGCACTAAGCGGGGGTCTTCTTTCCAAGTGGGTACGGCAATATCAGTAGCAACATCGCTTAGGTAACCATAGTCCTCGATAAAGCGATCGAACTGAGCCAAAATGCTTTCACCATCAGGGATTTCTGCTAAGGTGGCAAACACAGAGGCGCGACTTTCACAGGCATCGTGTGGGAGGCGCAATAAATGCTGAGCATCTGCCGCTAGTTGAGCAAGCGATCGCAAGCTAGCAACTTCCGGTGTCTGGCTGTTATCTAGGTCTGGATCTTGAACCTTTAACAGTGCCTGCCGTAAAGACATACTCAAGGGAGCAAGAATACTGTAGTAGGTTGCTCTTTTCAAGACTGCTAAAATCAAGTCTATCCGTTCCAGGATTGCTCTAGGAGGCAATCCCGAAGCAGGTTGAGCTTTCAGTTGCTCTAGGGTAGGGGCAAATTCCTTTTGGTAATCTCTCTCAAAGTCTTTATCTAAATTCCATTCCCGGCCTAGGAGGCGCAGTAATCCTGGCAGGTTCCGCAGGGTAGAACTCATGGGCGGTTTGGAAAACTTGGCTCCCCTAGTGAGAAATTCTAGACTTTCCGGCGGCAGACCCATACGCCGAAAAATATTACCGAGCAGGGTAGCATTAAAGTAGGCACGAGAGTAGTGCAGGGTTGCTGTTTCATTAAAATCTAATCCCTGTGCCCGTTTATCTAAAACTAAAGTAAAGAGTTCTCCCCAGACGCCACAAGTTAGGGGGCGATTGATCGACCAAGTCAGAGGTCGAATGAGTCCCGGAATTACCTCCGCAGCAATCTTGCGAGTCCAGATGGGTTGTAGGTTAGTAATGGGCCGCGCCTGTAGCAACCAGAGTGTTTGACCGTCATAACTCCATTCAATATCTTGGGGAATGCCGTGATAGCGATCTTCTAACTCCCGCGCTAACATGGCGACTTTTTGAATAAGAGCAGGGGGTAAATCACCACTACCTTCTATGGGGGGAGTTGGGAGTTGGGAGTTGGGAGTTGGGAGTTTGTTTGTTTCCCCCTCTGCCAGATAAACTCGATACTGGTCTGGTGTGACGCGACCGGATACAACTCTGGTAGCGTCTCCTGGTAACCCTTCAATAATTACTGCGTCACCTTGTTGAGAGATCGGATCGCGGCTGAAGGCGACGCCGGAAAAGACGCCCGGAATTTGTTTTTGAATCAGTACAGCCATGGAGGTGTCTGGCAGTTCCCGTTCCCGTCGATACTGCATCGCGGTTGGGTTATTGTAGGAAGCTAAAACTTGAGTAATGGCGTCTTGTAAGGCTGGTCTGGTGGTAACATTTAAAATACTTTGATATTGTCCTGCGGCTGAGGAGAGTTCTGAGTCTTCCCCCACTGCGGAAGAACGCACGACCAAGGGTTCGGATTCAGAAACTGGTAGGTATTGAATCAGGGGTTCTGAATTATCCCCTGGTGGCAAGACCCATCCGGTCGGCACAGTGTAACCCCAACGCTTGAGCTGGGATAGGGTGGCAGCTTTTTGGCCGACTTTGCTAGGGTCTAACTCACTCTCTAGAGAAATTATGGCCTTATCGCCTCTAAAAAAACGAAACACGGATTGGGATTCTATTCTTGCTTGGGTGGCCGAAAGCTCTAAATCATCGGGAATTTTTTGATAAATCCAACCCATGATTAGACCTAGGGCGATCGCCATTGTAATGCGGGCGGGGTCGTCCGGGTGCAGCAGAGCTAGGATTAAGGGGAATAAGATTAAAACACCGATGCGTCCGGTTTGGCGATCGCGAAAAATCGTAAAGCTGATTCCTCCAATTAAAAATACTAACAAGGCTACCCGCCAATCATGAACCACGAAACCCCAGACTACATTTGTGGTTCCCGCTCCTTTACCCATCAAGTAACGACCCATGACTAGCATAATCAGAGCAATGAGTTCCCAGGCCGGTTCGGTGGGAAAGAAATAGCGACCTAGCAAGACGGCAGCTATTCCCTTACCAGCTTCCGACAACACGGCCAGGATACCCACAAAGCGCCCCCCGTGGTAGAAGGCAGCGGAAACAGAAACATTGCCAGTACCTAGTTGTTCTAAATGGCGACCTTTTAATGCGTAGGTAATCCAGGAAATTAAGGGCAGTCTACCTAAAAGGGGGCAGAGGGTAAAGATGAGCAAAGACCCCCAAACCTGTGTTAGCGTCATAGGAAATTTGAAAAAGAGGGAAAGGGATCGGGGAAAAGGAGAGGGATTTTCATCCCTTTATATGGTATGTATAAAAAGAACAGATACCTCACAATTAAATACATCCAGGATTTCTAGAGGAGGGACGGATGAGAGTGCCAGTGGGTTGGTGCGCTACCAACTCCATATTTCCCTCAGCATTCACTATCCAACCTGTCGCTTCAATAATAGGGGAACTGGAACTGGGGAACTGGGACTGGGAAGATGGGGATGCAAGATCTTGACTCAGTTCGCCTAGGTCGGAAAAATCTTGCATATCTTGCCAAACTGTTTGTCCTCTAATGGTTGCAGTAGGGTCTTCCGGTAAACCTCCCCGTCCGGTAACAGTAAAGGAGTTGCCTCTTGCTGCTGCACAACCAATAATTACTTGCTTGGCCGGATCGGTGACATTTTCCGGCAGTTGCAATAATCCCGAATTGGGGTCAAGCTGGAGAGTAGTAATTTGTACGACCCCGGCAACCCCAAAGGCTGAACTAGCAGTAATGTCACTAAAGGGAGTTTGTTGCGCTCGAAATTTCAGCCCAAAAATTCCACTTGCTGTTACTTGTACCTTGCCTCCATTTCCTTCAAAGGCATTCGCAGTAATATCGCTATTTTCTTCCTGAACGGCCACAATAAATGGAGCATTAATATCAATATTTCCACCATCTCCACCTGCCCCTGCTGTTCCCGCTGTCGCCGTAATTTGACTATTACGCCGCATCAGTAACAAGTCATTCAGGCGTAGGCTAATATCTCCACCTCGACCAGAAGCAGTGGCAGCTGTGAGTGAAGCTTGATTGTCCAGAATTAAAGCATCGGCTTCGATCTGAATATTGCCACCACTGCCCGTTCCTTGACTGCTGACGGCAGTAGAAATCTGGCTGTTATCTAAGGAAATCGAGTCGGTTGCTTTCATAAAAATTTGACCCGCATCTCCCTGTCCCGATGTGCTGGCACTCACTTTCGCTCCATTAGTTAAGGAAATTGTCCTCGCACTAAAATTCAGCGTTCCGCCATTACCAACCGCTCCGGGTTCGACACTACTGGCAATTCTACTATTACTTAAAAAGATTTCATCGGCGGTAATATTAAAATTACCTGCATCTCCTATCCCTTCTGTCCGGTTGAACACTTCAGCACCATTGGTCATGGAAAAAATAGGAGTGGTGATGTTAATATCGCCAGCGTTACCCCGACCCGTACCTCTGACTCGGTTCAGTAAATTAGAACCCCGTCTATTGCTAGCTATGCCATCTAATAAAACCCCCTCGCTGGCATTAATAATGATATCTCCGGCATTCCCCTCACCATAAGTCGTAGAATTCAAAGAACCGCCATTCGTTAGGGACAAAAATCCCGTATTAATCTCAATACCCCCAGCATTACCTACCGCTGAGGGGCCGGCCACAATGTTGAAGATATGAGAAGTGTCTCCCTTGAATTCTCCATCTAAGGAGACAGTGTCCTGAGCGTTAATGACGATCTTGCCTGTATTCCCCCGAATATAAGTGCCATTATCGAGCCTGCCACCCCGAACTAAAGTCACGTTATCGGCATTGATTTGGATATCCCCCGTATTTCCCTGTCCCAAATTACTGATATTTAAAAGGCCGCGATCGCTCAACTGCACTTCCCCAGCATTAATCACGATACTCCCTGCATCCCCACTGCCACGGGTGATGTTAGAAATCGTGGCGTTATTAATATCTACAGTCGTCGCATTAACTGTAATATCCTCGACTTTCCCTGTCCCTGATGCCGTCGCCGCAATTTCCGCGCCAGATGCCATTACAAACTGAGGAGTATTAATGGTTAATCTACCTGTATTACCGGAACTTTCGCTGCGAGACACTAAACCACTGGTTTTACCATAATTGGGATTGAAGTTGTTGGGATTAAAATTATTGGGTGTCGGCGGGAATGCCCCAAGAGTCCCTTGATTTTGCAGAGAAACTTGTAGCCTATAGGTATCTCCCCGGTCAACGCGATCGCCTTCTAATAAATTTAAGCTGGAAGGCACGGTATCAAATTCACCTACTCCAATTACATAACTGCCGGGTGATAGCAGGGTAGAAATATAAGAATCTTGGTTGACGATACTACCGTCTGCGCCTAAGTTCTCATTGGCATCATCATTATTAGCAATCACTTCTCCCGTCCCGCCATTGAAGAGGACAAGTTCCGTATCTAAACTGCCCGGATTTTGGCTATAGCCATCGCCCCCATCAATATCGAAAATTACCCGACTATTGAGTGCATTAATCGTAAAAGCGTAATAGTCAAATCCTTCACTAGCTGTGCCAAATACCGTTTGACCGCTAATAATTTGCTCTGGGGTGCGTTGTAGGGAAATATAGGGAATGCCACCCGCACCGGAGGCTTCTACCTCTGGGTTAGGTTCCATACTGAAGGGTAAGCCATCAAGATTATAAACAGTCACTCCCTCAAAGGGAGAACGGATAAAGTCCTTACTACTCCCAATCATCGTCACGCTGCCAGTGGCATTCACAGTAATATCACCCGCCTTACCACCGTTCCTGGCTAAGGTGAGAATTTGCCCGCCACTTTCCAACAACAGGTTATGGGTATCAATCGCGATCGCCCCCCCATTACTGCTACTATCGGTGACCGTAGCAATAAACCCCCGATTAGCGGCACGCACACTTCCTGGTTGGTTATTTAAAGGAGTAATACTAATCTTGCCCGTTAAACCACTATTTAGGGTAGTTGAGTGAGAGAGAATCCCACTAAAGAGTCCATCCGCCGTTAAACCAGAGATATCGAGACTGTTGGTGGCAATTTGAATATTGCCAGCAGCTCCCGGCGCTTGAGTCACCGTTGCCATTCTCGACCCTGAAGTTAACGCAACAGTATTACCTTGAATATCAATATCGCCACCATTGCCCAAAGCTCCCGATGATAAGGTATTGGCGATTAAACTCCGATCGCTCAGGGTAATATTACCCGTAGCATTAACCAAAATATCGCCCGCTGTAGTACCTGCTAGCCCGTTATTTGGCACAATTCCAGTCAACAGTTGAGAACCGCCTGATAGGTTAAGGTGATCGACATAAAGACTAATGCTGCCACCAGTAACACCAGTCGCGTCCACTATTGAACCATTAGCGATCGCTACATTCCCTCGGCTAATAGCTGCCGGAAAAGAGGGTGTAATACCTTGGATGGCGATCGTTCCTTCTCCTGCCAACCCCCCTAAAACCAATTGACCCCCTGGTGCCAGTAACCTGCCACCCTCAATACTGACGTTACCACCGAGAAGGGCGAGGGTTTGATTAGCAGGGACGGCAAGACGAGATTGCTGCACCTCTACAGCAGCCGCATTAGTGCCGTATTGTAAGCCAATCGGTACGTTAATGGTCAGCAAGGATGGGGACGCAGGGGAAGTCGCGCTAAATTGGGTGCCGTCCGCCAATTGGATGCTGTTCGCCGTACTAGCAATCAACGAACCGCCGATATCAAGGGTGGCATTAGGCCCAAATATAATCCCGTTAGGATTGAGCAGGAATAGATTAGCCGTGCCATTAGCTTTAAGTAACCCATCAATCCAAGACGCTGAGTTACCCGTAACACGGCTGATAATGTTTTGAATATCTGGGGAGTTATTAAAGAAGGCTGTCGTACCTGTAGGAACAGAGAATACTTGAAAACTGTGAAACAGCAGGCTTCCCGCTGCTGTTCCTCCTTCAATCAGGGTAGTATTACCTGCGGGTATTACCTGGGAATTAGTAGGCAGCGTTTCGTCGCCCACAATTTGGGCAAAAACAGGCAAACCAGTTACCAGCCAACCCATAGTGAAGCTAGTGATGGAGTAGAGGGTTAGTTTCACCAGGTTTC
Source organism: Cyanobacteria bacterium UBA8803 (assembly GCA_003505715.1). Lineage (GTDB taxonomy): Bacteria > Cyanobacteriota > Cyanobacteriia > Cyanobacteriales > Coleofasciculaceae > UBA8803. The sequence goes on from DNXU01000310.1 coordinate 17,520, forward strand.
TGGTAGAAAATTGCATGGGGTGTATATCAAAAAACTGCCAAGGAAGCAGAAACCTGTATAGCGTTTTTACAAATATGTCTGATGATAACCTCAGGAGGCTGGCACTTTTGGCGTTGAAATGCTATCAAAAGCTTGCTGAGAAAGGGTTATATGGAAATTTACCATCTTAATTGGCTCTGCGCTCCCTTCGGCTATGCTCAGGGTAAACGCCATATATAATGGTTATGGTGCGTGAGCTACCGCATAACGCACCATACTAAAGAATTTTTATGCGTCTTGGTGTACGCAGTTCATGACGGCTATTGAATATTTATAAAAATGTCCAGAATTTGGTAGAAGGGAAGGAAGAGTTGGACATAATGCAATAGGGATGGCTAAAGACTATCCAGAAATTGATATCGCGCCGTTAATCGACCACGCGCTGCTAAACCCCACGGCCACACCAGAGCAGGTAGAAAAATTGTGCCAAGAGGCTGATCGCTTTCACTTTGCCGCAGTGTGTGTCTATCCCATTTACGTGAAACAAGCGGTGGCTCTACTGCAAGGTAGGCCACCCAAAATCTGTACTGTCATCGGTTTCCCGACAGGAGCAACCACACCAGCCACCAAGCTCTACGAAGCGCAAGAGGCTGTAGAAAATGGTGCCACAGAGCTTGATGTAGTCATCCACTTGGGTGGGTTAAAAGCCGGGAAAACCGACGAAGTTTATCGGGAAATCGCCCAAATCTGTGAGGAAACGGGTCAAACCGTCAAAGCTATATTGGAAACTAGCCTGTTAACCGATGCCGAAAAACGCCTAGCGGTGGAAATCTGTATGGATGCAGGAGTGCAATTTATCAAAACCAGTACTGGTTGGCAGGGAGGTGCTACCGTAGCGGATGTGAGATTTTTAAAAACAATTACGCGGGGGCAGATTGGCATTAAAGCATCAGGAGGCATCCGCACGATCGAGCAAGCCTTGGATTTAGTAGCGGCAGGTGCAACAAGACTAGGCACATCTCGCGGCCCAGATTTGTTAAGCCAACTAGAGAATCAGGAAAAAGAAGAATAGTTGTTGGTTGTTGGTTGTTGGTTGTTGGTTGTTAGTTGTTAGTTGTTGGTTGTTAGTTGTTGGTTGTTGGTTGTTGGTTGTTAGTTGTTGGTTGTTGGTTGTTAGTTGT
>DNXU01000041.1:0-7509 GCA_003505715.1 Cyanobacteria bacterium UBA8803
ATCCCTCATCCCTCATCCCTTGAACATACTCCTCATTACTGGCACCAACACCGATACGGGCAAAACAGTTTTGACCTGTGTCCTAGCTGCTTATTGGCAAAAATACTGTCACCAGAAAAGTTTGGCAATTTTCAAACCAATCCAGACGGGAATTGGCGATCGCGAATTGTACCAAACGCTATTTAACCTCCCTCAAACCGCCGGAGAAATTACGCCCTTACAGTTTGAGACACCTGTAGCACCGCCAGTAGCAGCAGCAAGAGAGGGAAGGTTGTTGGAACTCGCACCCATCTGGCAGGCATTTGAGAAGCTGTGCCATAGCCGAGATTTTGTCTTGGTAGAAGGTTTGGGAGGGCTGGGTTCCCCCGTAACTCGCGAACTGACGGTAGCCGATCTAGCCAGGGATTGGCACTTGCCTGCTGTATTGGTAGTGCCCGTGCAATTGGGAGCGATCGCCCAAGCTGTTGCCAATGTTGCCTTAGCGCGTCAATCTGGTGTCCAACTTCAAGGCATCGTCCTCAATTGCACCCAGCCTCGCTCAGACTCAGAAATTGCTGATTGGACGCCAATTGACCTAATTCAATCTCTGACTAATGTCCCGATTCTGGGCGTCCTACCTTATTTAGCCGATCCCACTGACCTCTCCAAATTGGCTGGAGTTGCTTCTGATTTAGATATTGAGAGATTAATTAAATTTAGCTAAAATTTAAATAAAAGGAGTATCAGTATGCTCAATCACATCCCCAAAATAAACAGCAACATCATAACCAATCCGCATCGTAAATAATCTGGCATTTGGTTTGTACTGCTTTAACTTTAATGCTGTTTTTACACAAGTTTTATCAATTCCGTATTCGCCCGTTTCCACATCAATCACAATCATCTTGCCAATGTTATCATCACACTCCACGCTAATGGCTCCCACGACGCTGTAAACGATAGGAAGCCCTTGCCCGACGAATCAGCCACAAGCCTAGGAAATAACTACTAATAGCACCTACTAAGCCTACCGCCAAACAACCGACTACCAATGCGAGGATAATTTCTCCTCCTAACGCCTTGATGTTCTCCCAGGATTGGAAATTCATGTCGGTCAAAGTATCCTGGTCGAGGAGCCATTGCCCTACTCGAAAGTTAAATGCATAAATAGGTACGGAAGTCAATGGGTTGCTAATCCAAGTTCCAGCGGCAGCAATAATTTTGTTACCCCGCAGGAGAACTGCGAGTAAAACGCTAATAACGATCTGAAGACCAAATAGAGGTAGCAGTCCCCCAAAGACACCGCAGGCTAAACCCCTAGCGAGTGATTCAGGCCGTCCCTTTAGGCGGACTAAGCGCCAGTAAAGATATTGTAACCACCGCCTGAAACGTTGCTTTGTACCCCGCTTTGAGGAATAGCGCAGGGAGATGGGTTTGGCCGCTGATGACAAACGCTGAGAGCTGGTTTGCCAGAACTTCCTAGACATAGGGTTAAAAAAATCAGCAGTTGCAGAGCAATGGCAGTCGGCCTATACCAGTAACTACCAACCCAATTGAGATATATCCGGATTTCTTCTTCTAATTTACAAGATACATACCTGAAAGCCTCTGGCTAAGGGCAGGGAGTCGCATCCCTGCCTCCCCTCGAAAACCCGACGTGAGGTAGGGTAGGCGATCAAGAACTCACAAAGATAAATTAGCTTTTTGACTGCAAATTGAGAGGAAATTAGTTTCATCAAAACAGTATTAATTCCTAGAAAGAGCCGATTCATTTTCTTTTTTTGAAGAAAAATTTTCAAGCTGATTTCATAAAATTTTCATCAAACTTTATGAAATTTTTACGGAACTACTAGCCCCTAGAATTACGTCTGTTGGAACAATCCGGTTTTTTGGGGAGAATTTGTAAATATTATTAAAATATGCAATAAACTCTACCGTAGTGTGTCTAAGATTAGCTATTTTTTGGGAGGGTATTACATTCAGGTAGATGTTAAAAAGAAGCCTAGGTCACAGAATAAAGCAGTGGGTTAAACAAGAGCGCCCCGTATCGATCGCCACTGCTGGGGTGACAGGCGCTGTGATCATCCTTCGCCTGATGGGAGTACTACAGTTATCGGAGTTTGCCGCTTTAGACCAATTGTTTCGCTTGCGCCCTCCAGAACCCCTAGACGATCGCATCGTTATTGTGGAGATTAACGAGACAAATCTCCAGCAGGTCGGCCAATGGCCGATTCCGGATGGCGTGATGGCTCAACTGCTTCGTAAATTAAATGCCTATCACCCCCGCGCCATTGGTTTAGATATCTATCGCGACTTGCCCGTTCAACCCGGCCATGAGGAATTTGTTAGCACGGCGAAAAGGATTCCTAATTTAATTGGGATTGAGAGAATTCAGGATAGCAGTAGTTTGGGCGTTGCGCCACCACCCGTATTGAGCGAACGGCAGCAAGTAGGTTTCAATAACGTTGTTGTAGATGCCGATGGCAAAATACGCCGTAGCTTGCTCTACTGGCACGTTGATGGTAAAGCCCATACGAGTTTAGGGCTACAACTGGCATTGATTTATCTTCAGGCAGAAGGAATTACTGCCCAATCCTCAACCGTCAATTCAGATTATTTGCAACTAGATCAGACGGTTTTTCGCTCGTTCCAACCTTGGGACGGCGGTTACGTGCAGGCAGATGCCAACGGTTATCAAATTTTAGTAAACTTTCCCCGTCCCAGTAGTTTTCGCACGGTCTCCATTGCGGACGTTTTAGCAAACCGAGTGCCTGCTGAGTGGCTGCGCGATCGCATCGTCCTGATTGGTTCAAGGGCACCCAGTCTAGAGGATGTTTTCTATACTCCTTACAGTAGCGGACAAATTGGGACAGCAAAACCTATTTTTGGGGTTGAGTTGCAAGCTAGTTTTATCAGCCAAATTCTTAGTGCAGTTCTTGACGAACGTCCCTTAATCAAGGTTTGGGGGCAACCCTTAGAATGGTTGTGGATTGGTGCTTGGTCGGCTATCGGTGCTGCGGTCATCTGGCAAGTGCGATCGCCGCTACGAGCATTTGTAGGTATCCTCGGAGCTGCTATTGGTTTAGGGGGTATCTGTTACTTAGCATTTTTAGGAGGTTGGTGGTTGCCTCTCGTACCGCCAGCCCTTGGGCTAGTTGGTGCTGCCACAGTCAGCATTAGCCATATTGCCCATCTCCAAGAAGAATTAAAACGCTCCAAAGAATTTTTCCAGACAGTCATCAACACAATTCCCGACCCTGTTTTTGTCAAAGACAAAGACCATCACTGCATTATTTTAAACGAGGCATACTGTCAATTCGTCGGCTATCCGCTGGAAACATTAATGGAAAAGTCAGACTATGACATCTTTCCCCAAGAGCAAGCTGACAACTTCTGGACTCACGATGAACTCATTCTGCAAACTGGAGAAGCCCAAGAAAGTGAAGCGGAACTCACGGATGCGTTTGGTACCACTCACCTCATTGCCACCAAAAAATCCCTCCACAGAGACGGTGCAGGTAATCTGTTTTTAGTGGGCGTAATTCGAGACATTACAGAACGCAAACGAGCCGAAGAAGAGCTGAGGCGTTCTAACATCGAACTCAAACTCTCAGAAGATCGATTGCGTTACCTAGCATATCACGACCCCCTAACTGGTCTTGCCAATCGCAAACAGTTTCACGAACGCCTAAGTCAGTCTTTGGATTGGGCGCGGAGTTCCAACGAACTCTTAGCATTGATGTTTCTGGATTTAGATGGCTTTAAGCAGGTCAACGATACCTTAGGACACGATATTGGTGACGAACTACTGAAAGTTGTTGCCCAGCGGCTCACCAACAATTTGCGCACCAGCGATATTGTCTCACGGCTAGGTGGTGATGAGTTCACGGTAATTCTCCCCGGCATCCCCGAAGCCCAGTATGTGGGCAAGGTTGCTCAGAAGATTGCAGAGTCTATATCTCAAGTATTCGTGCTAGATGGCCACGATGTATACGTGACGGCCAGTATTGGCATTAGCATCTACCCTGTAGATGGTGAAGCCGAGGAAATCTTGATTAAAAATGCTGATACGGCTATGTATCGTGCTAAACAGTTAGGCCGCAATCAACATCAATTTTGTCATACTATTGGTTGATTGTTCAGTGAGGGGATGAGGAAGTGAGGGGGTGAATAAAACTAAAGTTTTACTCTGAAAACCATAAATAAATTAATTAATTTGGCTTAGATAAATCAGCCAATTGGCGGATATCTTGTCACAATCTTAATGATTAATTTAGAAAATGAACCAATAAGCACACCAGCAGATCGCCAACTTTTATCTAAGAGCGATCGCGCCAGAGTACTCATGAGTAGAGTGCCTCAGGGAATGCATTCGCTAACATCTTCAGCCATTTGCAGCACGGCGGGCTAGGAATTGTAATTGCTTTTTAGCAGAGAAATTTAGCTGGCTCGCTATAAGCCGGACAGGGTTATAACTTAGGCTGTATAAAAGTTGTGTAAATTGACTATATTTTTTAGTTGAATTTACTGATTCTTTATTCACTCAATCAGAGTTTAATCGCCAATTAATTAGCCTCACTGAGAGTTTAAAGCTAAAATAAATCACGTTTAAACCTTTGATAAAGTCCCTTTCCTATAGCAATTTCCATCCATATACTGAGGATAGTGAATCTCAAAAAGGTTGATTGAAACTCATGCCTCCTTGCATTCGCGCCACCGGAATCGCCGCTTTGTTAATCAGCTTGGAACTTTTCATTCCCAAGATAGTTGATGCCAAAGTCACAATCAATCTACCTAATAATATTTCATTAGAACAAGTATTTTTGACTGCTAATATAGCGCCAACAGAACTATCCACCTCAATTTTTAATCCCCCCGATAAAGGCGGTCCCAAGAGATCCCGTAGTTCTGGAACACGTTAATTGTTGATTGTTCATTGGTTATTGCCCACAATCGATGAACTATGAACTAGGAAGGTAGTATTATTCATCCCTCATCCCTCATCCCTTTAGAGGCGATTTCGACCATTGATTTCCTTGTACTAACGTATGAACTTGCCAGTTAGGATCGGGTTGAGGATAGTCTAGTCGGTAATGTCCGCCTCGGCTTTCGGTGCGAAAGAGGGCGCTTTTCAGAATTAAGTGCGCTACATCAAGTAAATTGTAAGTTTCTCCCCAAGCCCTTAATTGGCGGTCGGCATCTGGTAAATTAACTTTGACCGTCTTGAGAGGGGGTAAATTAATTAACTGTTGGCTCAAGGGAAGAGCAGCAAATTCCTTTTGCCAGAGATCTATTTGAGCGATCGCATTCACTAATCCCTGAGCAGCCCGACAAATACCAGCGCTCTGCCACATCAAATGCTGTAAGGCTAGATGTATGGTTGCGATTTGCTCTTTTTGAGCGATCCAGTCGGACGTACTTAAAGCGGGAATGGGGCATGGGTTTGCCCTGAGCATAGCCGAAGGGGAATGGGGAAGGGGGGAATGGGTTTGTAAGTCCTTGGGAGTCATTTGACGCAATTGGGCACCAAAGACAATACATTCTAATAGAGAATTACTAGCGAGACGGTTCGCACCGTGGACTCCAGTACTAGCTGTTTCACCAACAGCATATAAACCGGGTATCGAGGTGCGGGTCATTAAGTCTGTAGCAATTCCGCCCATCCAGTAATGAGCTGCTGGGGCAACGGGAATCAGGTCGTGAAAAACATCAATTCCCCACTGCTGGCAAACCTGAATAATATTGGGAAATCGGAGGCGAATCCGATCGGCTGGAATTGGCCGTAAGTCTAAATATACAGTTTGGGAAGTAGAGGATTGGGTACTTTCTCCTCCTGTTTCCCGGTTTCCCCAAGAAAATTGCAAGTGGCTGAAAATGGCACGGCTGACAATATCTCTAGGTGCAAGTTCTCCAGCTGGGTGATAATCAAAGGCAAACCGCCGTCCCTGACTATCAACTAAGTGAGCGCCTTCTCCACGAACGGCTTCGCTGATCAGAAAGTGAGGAGCATCGGGTTTGGTGAGAGCCGTGGGGTGAAATTGTACGAATTCCAGGTCTCGGAGAATTCCTCCAGCCCGCCAAGCGATCGCTACCCCATCTCCGGTACTTACTGCTGGATTAGTCGTCTGAGCAAATACCTGACAGCCACCACCAGTTGCCAGCACAACTGCGCCAGCCTGCACCCAACTAACTTGGGAATTGTAAATTAGGCTGATGCCCTGACAATGTCCAGTTTGGGGATTCATCCATAAGGATAAAGCAAATGCCTGCTGGAGAACTGTAATATTCGAGCGACGCAATACTAGAGCCGTGAGGGTACTGACTACGGCTCGACCTGTGGTATCAGCAGCATGGAGAACCCTGGGCCGCGAGTGGGCTGCCTCTAATGTTAAGGCTAAGCGATCGCCTCGTCGGTCAAAGGCAACCCCCATGTCTACCAAAGACTGAATGCAATCGGCAGCATTTTCTACCAGAAACTGCACGGCATTCAAGTTACACAGACCTGCACCCGCTTGCATGGTATCCTCAACATGCAGTAGCGGTGAGTCTCCCGGATCGATGGCAGCGGCAATCCCACCCTGCGCCCAATCACTAGCACCTGTCGATAAGGTATCTTTCGTAATTAAGCCAACCTGTAAGGTCTCTGGCAAACACAAAGCTGCATAAAGTCCAGCAGCGCCAGCACCTACTACCAGAACATCAAAGTAGCTAGGGATCTCCGATAGCAGGCGAGAATTGGAAGGGAGTGGGTTCAATGTGGATCGGTTCCTGAATAAAGTTAATAACTTGTAACAACTTAATTAAGTTTAATGAATTAACCCACCCCCAAGGGAGTGGGTTAGACGAAGAACTGACTAATCGATGACGTTTTTAGTAGACGCCGGGATTGTAGCGATCTCCGCCTTCTACAAAAGTGTCCTCGGCTTCCGTCACGGTGAAGTTGTCAAGGTTGGCTTGCAGCAGTTGCTTTTGGCGATCGCTGAGTCCTGGAATATCCAGAACATCCTCTACCTTCTGATAGGGGGCATTCTGAATAATTTTGCTGGCTAGGGTGGGGTACATTCCCGGATACTGCCGAAAGGCTCGAACGTGGGTATTGTTCAAATCGATCTTTTTGCCAAACTCCGTGGCTAACTTGTCATCAGCCGCATTACGATAGCTGGCATCAGCAATCAAGACGGGGGATGATACCACTGCAACCTGAGAAATCGGTGCAGCCATTACACTCTGGGACAGTCCTAACCAACCCAAGCAGCCGACTAAAAGCGCGAAAGCAACTAGCAGACGAACCAATCGTTTCATAAACTCTCCTCCATTACTCTGACAAAACACTCTAACTAGAGAACGGCCTCTCTGCGGTTAGTTTAATTTTTGTTTTCTATCATCTCATTTTATTTGACATCCTCCCCATCCTGCTGATGATGAGGATAGGGATTCCCAATTCACAGCCTCTATTAGGTAGGGTGTGTTATGCAGTAGCTCTCCGCACCATGACCACTATATATGGAGTTTACCCTGAGCATAGCCGAA
>DNXU01000041.1:7560-13838 GCA_003505715.1 Cyanobacteria bacterium UBA8803
GAGCATAGCCGAAGGGAGCATAGCCGAAGGGTAGTTGCGTAAGTCGTGAAATTCCTATGAATTCCCAAACCAGAAAAATCTTGTTGCTGAGCTTTATTTTAATCAGTTTAGGCGTAGGGCTGTTATCCAACCCCCGCCACCAGCCGCAGACAGTGCCCTCTTCAGCTGTTCTGCCGCAAATCGAGCAAGATATTCAATACCAGTACCACTCCCTGGGCAATAGCGTAGTTCACACCCTGTTGATTCCAGCTGGGAGTCGTTTCTCAGTAATGCCTGCTGTGTCTCAAAAGGTAAGTACCTTGGTAAGTTTTGCTCACCAGCATCAAGCCCTAGCAGTAATCAACGGCGGCTTTTTTGATCCGCAAAACCAGAAGTCAACGTCCTACGTTGTGCAGCAAGGAGTTATCGTAGCTGACCCTCGCTTAAACGAGCGGCTTTTCAACAATCCTCGGTTAGCACCTTACTTAGCAAAAATTCTTGACCGTACAGAATTTCGTCGCTATCGTTGCGGTCAAACCGTCCGTTACGATCTTACCCTTCACAGCGAACCAACTCCTCCAAATTGCCAATTAATAGATGCGATCGGAGGCGGTCCGCGTTTGTTGCCAGCACCGACTTTGGTTGCCGAGGGTTTTTTGGATAAGGCCAATGGGCAAGTTATACGAGATCCCCTGGGTAGCAATCAACCCAATGCTAGGAGTGCGGTTGGTATTACTGGTGAGGGTAGCATTCTTTGGGTTATGGTGGCTCAAAAGCCCGAATCTCCTACTAGTTCTGGAATGTCTCTAGAAGCGCTAGCTGCCTTTATGAGAAATTTGGGGGTGGAAAAAGCGATGAATCTAGATGGGGGCAGCTCTTCTTCTCTTTATTACAAGGGCAAGACTTTTTACGGCAAAGTGGATGAAAAGGGAAATCCTCTCCAGCGGAAAGTTTTATCGGTTCTTTTAGTAAGAGAAAACCAACCTTAATAGATATTGTTTGTAGTAGGCGCTTTCATGGGGTACAAATGCTTTATTGAACCACTTTCATTGTTTACTACGAAGGGTGTTTATACAAGTTGGGTAGCACTGGTCTGGATATTAGGGGATGAGGGGTTTCTATTGTTGACATACTACCCCTTGATATGGGTTGTGGTAGTCTTATTCTATGGATAGCTATCTGACAAACACTGACCGACTTGACACCACTCCCTTACGAGACGAGGTACTCAACCAAGCTGTTGAGTTTTTGACAACTCTAGGCACAACTGCTCCTGCGCCTGCGGCAGTGGTTGAAGCACTGTTAATGGCAGAGAAGACAGCTAAACAGGCCAAAGTGTGCTATGCCTGGGAGCAGTTGCATGGCACCTGGCGCTTGGGATTTATTACGGGAACTAAGAAATCGCGCCAGAGGGCAGGGGTGATTCTAGGAGCTGGACGTTTCCTGCCTAAGTGGGTCAAGATTCATCTTTCTTATTTGCAGTCAGAACCTGGTAGTGATCGCGGCACTGTGGAAAATTCCGTTGCACTTGGATTGTTGCAGATTGTTCTTACTGGTCCGACACAGTTTTGGCCGAAGATGAATATCCTAACGTTCGATTTCACTCGCATGAGAGTATTATTGTCTGGACGGCAGCTTTACTCTGGTTACATTAGAGGGGGGCAAGAGCGGGAAAGAAGCTTTTACCAGCAAAAAGTGAAACAGCAGGCATTCTTCACCTACTTTCTAGTGCAAGACCAATACATTGCGGCTAGGGGCAGGGGTGGTGGGTTGGCCTTGTGGACAAGGGCTTCTGTTTAGGAAGCGATCGCTTCTTATTAGTAGAAACAGGCTGGCAAAATGGTTATCGCATCTATGGAACACCCAGTACATCCAGGCATTTTGGCAGTTTATCAAAATTATTTTTAACCGGACATGATATGATGAGTTCTACCTCTATGCCAATCAGAGCTGGTATTGTTGGTACTGGATATGCGGCAAATCAACGCGCCCAAGCTTTGCAGGCAGATGAGCGATCGCATTTAGTCGTTTTCAGCGGTCATACCTCAGAAAAAATCCAAGAGTTTGCCCACAACTACGAAACCTCAGCCGTTGATTCTTGGCAGCAGGTGGTAGAGCATCCGAAAGTGGATTTGGTATTTATTTGTACGATTAATCGAGATCACGGTGCGATCGCTCGTGCTGCCTTAGCAGCAGGGAAGCATGTCGCGATCGAATATCCTATCTCTCTCGACGCCGAAGAAGCGGAATCCTTAATTGCGCTAGCCCACTCTCAGGGCAAACTCCTTCATGTAGAACATATTGAGCTACTGGGTGGTTTGCATCAAGTCCTGCGGCAATCTTTACCCGAAATTGGCAACCCGTTTTATGCCCGTTACACTACCATCGTGCCAAAACGCCCTGCACCCCAGCGCTGGACTTATCACCCAGAACTTTTTGGCTTTCCCTTCAAAGCTGCCCTCCCCCACATGCATCGATTTACGAACCTGTTTGGTACTGTTGATTCTGTTAGCTGTCAGTATCGCTCTTGGGGTGTAGGTGACTACTATAGTGCCTGTTTGTGTACTGCCCAACTGCGTTTTACCAGCGGTCTGATCGCCGCAGTTACTTACGGTAAAGGGGAAACCTTCTGGCAGGGATTGCGCAATTTTGAAGTCCATGGCGATCGCGGAACGCTAGTTTTTGAGGGGGAACAGGGCACCCTGATTCGGGGCGAGGAACGGATACCCATTGAAGTACCGGGGCGGCGGGGTTTGTTTGTGAAAGATACGCAAATGGTATTAGATTACCTAGCTACAGGAAAGCCCCTCTATGTATCTCCCCAGGAGAGTTTGTATGCTCTTAAGGTAGGAGAAGCAGCGCGTCAGTCAGCAGAAACGGGTGAAGCAATTGTTTTGTAGCGGTTCTCACTTGGTTGAAGTAAAAGTATCTGGGTTTTTTGTTCTCCTGCTTCATCGTTCATTGCCTGGAGTTATAGGATGTCTGGTTAAACACCCCTAATATCTGTAGGGGCGGGTTTAGGGACAAATATTAGAGGCAACTCAGATATGTCCTAAGTCGAAACCCGCCCTGGTTCATTCTAGTTCAATTTGCACTTCTACTCTTTCAGCGTCGCTGAAGGGGTCGTTTTGGGGGAAGGATAAGGGATCGATGGGCGGTAATAAGGGTTTATCAGCCACAACTTGCACTCCTTCAGCGATCTGCCAGTTCACGCCATCTGCGTAAGTACTATCATTCCTACTCAATAAGAAATTTTGAGAATCATCTACAAAGAATCGATTGAAGTCATCCTCTACCGTTCTCCGGGTAATACCTACCAGAGACTCACCCGATAAAGTCACGTCTGAAGTTTCTGAGTTGGCAGCTAGAGTTGATTGGGCGCAAACCGAACTAGCTGAACCAGCGATCGCAACGAGGACTCCTAAGGCAGTAATAACTCTGCGTTGCATGGATTTTCTCCCAATTAGAGTTCGTTACTTTTATGATTTCCTATTTGATTACTATTAACCTCTATCGGAAGAGACGAGCGAGCGGCAAATCGCTATCGTCTAGAAGATAGATTGATAGTAAGGTTAGCTTTGGTGTAGCGCACCCTACTAGAGGCTCACACCGGATGCCTCCTCACTCGCTTAACTAAGGCTAATCGCGATCGCACAAACTGCCTCTCCCTCCTTAGCCAGTGTTTGTAGTAGTTTTCCTTGATGGAGATCCCAAATTTTGAGCGTATCCTCACTGGCACCGATCAGGTGTTGGCCATCGGGACTAATGGCAACTGCACGAACTCCTCCGGTACAATCAGTGAAGGTGTGCAGCAGTTTTCTACTGCTCAAATTCCACACTTTTACTGTTTTATCTTCACTGCCACTGACCATAGTTTGCCCGTCCGGACTAATGGCAAGGGCCGTAACGCTGCCTAGATGTCCGGTGAGGGTGTCGAGTAGGTCTTCTGTGAGCATATTCCAAATTCTGATCGTTTTATCCTCACTGCCACTGACTAGAATTCGACCATCTGGACTTAGGGCAAGGGCATGAACCCACTTTTTATGGCCAAAGAAAGTATGGAGGGGTTCTCCGGTTTGTAAGTCCCAGAGTTTGATTTTGTGAGAACCGCTAGCCAGAGTCTGCCCATTAGGACTGATGGCAAGGGCATGGATCTGCCTTCTGTGTCCGAAAAGAGTGCGGAGTAATTTTCCGGTTTGCAGGTGCCAGATTTGGATATAACTTCTTTCCTGAGTTTGATTGCAACTAGCGATGGTTTGTCCATCACTGCCGATCGCTAAGGTGACAACTTGGCCGGAATTTCGAGCAATTAGGTAGCTAGAAGGGGGTTGCCAGTCCGATCGGTCGAGATGGCAAAGCTTAATCGTGTTGCAAGCCTCATTCCGAACGAGGCTTTGGCCGTCAGGACTGAGGGCAATAGTACAAAGATTTTCCCATTGCTTGGTTAGGGTCGAGTCAACACCATTATTATTTTGATGGGATGCGATCGCTGCAATTCCTTCCTCCACTTGGCTAACGCCCCAATCGTCTCCTAAAGCTAGCAAACAGGTTTTCAGGGTTTCGCAATAGTCTCGGTCTGTTGTGGTTAAGGCAGACTGCATTACCTCTAACGGACTCATGCCTTCTAGTTGAGGCACCTGTCGCTGTTGCAGCCAGATCTTGAGGGAATAATCCAATTGTTCCTTAGCCCAAGATTTATCTGATAGATGAGCTAGACTCTGGGCAAGTTTTAACGCTAATTCCGGTTCCCAGTAAGGCCGTTCCCTGAGGAGTGCCTTGAATACATCCTGATAAATTGCGATCGTGGTTTGGATCGTGGCTGGTAGGAGTGTTTCGTCTGGCAGATCTTGGGTGAGTTGGGGTAACAGTTCCGGTAATAGGGGGGATACATCATGGTGAATCAGATGGTGAATATCTGTTACCCAACCTGCAACCAGACAGTGGCAGGTATTTAAAAACTGACACAGGGCTTGGAAATCCTGAGAGTTGACCTTGTAAGAGAAGTGTAGTTCGCTAGTGTTAATCCCAGCCTGCTCTAATTCCTCCATATCTTCCAGAATTGCCAAATTGATAGCTTTGTCCCCCCCTAGTCGGTTCACCTCTACTAAGGTTCGGCCTACAGCGAGGAGTTTGTTTCTCGTTTCTTTCCACTTCTGGGCACGGGCTTTGGCGGAGGAGTAGATCAATTCACGGTAAGCTACTTTCAGAATCGTTTCATAGCAATAGCTTTCTTGGCCTAAACCCCAGTAAGCCATCCGGAAATTTAGAAAATCACCAACAATTTCTGACTCTAAAATTAATGTTGGCTCTGATTTGAGCAGGCCAAATAGAGCTTTAATACTTGATTCACTGTGAAAACGCTTGCTCTCCCAAGCCCCACCTAAAAATTCCGTGGGTCTAAGTGGGCTGTGCAGCGGATATTTCTGGCTGAGAAACTCCCGCAACCCTTGAGCCAAGCTAAGTTCTAGGTCTGGCATCCCTAGAATATCTTCGTCGAATTGGTCGAGCGGTAACTGGGGAGGTGCCACAAAAATGCGCAGGGGTAAGCGATCGCTAGGATGGCGAGATTCTAAAAGTTGGGTCGGAAATAACCGTAAAGGCCAATTGTCAAGAATTTTATGGACTTCAGGCAATTGCAGCATGGTTTCCCGATGATGAACTGCAACTTGCAATAGGGTCTCGCGCTTGTAAGTTGCTAATTGCTGCTGTAGTAGTTTCTGCTGTTGAAAGGCCAGTTTCTGGGAATTCCTATCTGTTTGGTCGATAGTTGCAGTAACATTTTGGATAAACTGTTGAATCTCATCAATTTTTTCACAGCCTAGTTTGGCTAGTTTGTCTTGAAAGGCAGGTGCTTCCTTTTGGAGTTCAATAGAGGTATCTATGCCTAAAGACTTGAGCATCATCTGAGCTTGACGCTGCTGTTTCTCCTCCAGCTCATCTTGTATATTTTTTAACAGACTGCTCGTTCCGGCATAGACTAAGGTTTTCAATACAGGTTTAGCAACTTCCAGGAATAAGTTAAGCCACGGCTCCATGACTGGTGTTGGGTTTAATAAACTGCATTAGTCGAGTTGCACTTTTCCTGATGATGAGGATGGCGATGAATGGATGGTACTGCTGAAAGGGAGTTCCACAGGAAAAAGCATCCTATCTATGGGCGAGTTGCCTTCCCAGAGGAAATAGGGCAACCCATTAAATCTGTTGACTCGCCCTCCTCGTGGATGGTTTATTTGTTGGAAGTCCCTAGATCAGCCCATCGGGTTTAGGAGCAACAGGTAATATCATGTCCGGTGAAACAC
>DNXU01000041.1:13924-14321 GCA_003505715.1 Cyanobacteria bacterium UBA8803
TAATCAACCGGACATGATATAAAGAGGGGTTGTAGAGTTCCATTGAGTTGAGAGTAGTTACGCGATCGCTCCTTAATATATATAGTATTTTGCCGAGGTTATGCTCTGGTAAAGGATTGGTAATTTAAGAGGGAACGCGGCACAGGGGATAGGGGATAGGAACTTCTGAACTCGTGAATTGTTATTTAAGATTTATTACTAAATTTTTTCTTTAATGGAGATAGCGATGCAGTATAAGTCTAACACCAACAATCAGCAGAACGGGCATCAAAAGCATAGAGGGTGGGGATTTACCTTTTTTGGAGAAACCCCCGACATCAAGCAGGAAGAAGAAAATTTTAGTAAAATTTCTCAACAATTAGCTGATAATGGGTCTGTAGCTCTGGCATCATTCCCC
>DNXU01000041.1:14329-18653 GCA_003505715.1 Cyanobacteria bacterium UBA8803
GCCACGGCACAGGTTGGCGATCGCTTATACATCGTAGGTTTTCAAGGAACAGGAAACACCACCCATCTCACGAGCATGGGCTTTATTCCGGGCAGGGAACTCCAAGTGATCAGCAGTACCCCCAGTGGTTCAGTAATTGTCGCCCTCCAAGAAAACCGCATTGGCTTAGGAGCAGGTATGGCTCATAAAATCTTGGTAGCTAAGAACTCCTAAACTATTAGTAGGGTGCATTATGCGGCAGCTAACGCACCCTAACTACTGCCTCAAAGGTGACTCATCCCTCATCCCTCATCCCCCATCCCTCATCCATTTAAAAGGTAAAAGTAGTACGCACTACCCCGACTAAGGTAGTATCGTTATTGGCATCACCTTCTGGATTAAACAGGACAAAGGCTCCAGGAGTAATGCTAAGGTTATCGTTGACCTTAAAGTTGTAAAACGCCTCCACATGGTAAGGTGTGGCTCGGTCAACACCGGGTTCTGTAAGAGCGGCAGCACCACCAGCACTAACCCGATAAAGGGGTTGTCCGAAGAGTAAACCTGCCGTGTTACCCTCCTTTAAGAGATCTTGGAAATACAAACCTACCATCCAACTGCTGAAATTTGAGGAGGCATCAGGGCCAGCCGCAGAATCGACGAAGAAGTAGGAACCGTAACCGGTGAGGGCAATCTTGGGTGCGAAACGCCAGGTTAAGGTGGCACCGACGGAATCAACTTGAACGGGTGTAGTTAAAATGCCGCCAATGTTTAGCGTACCGTCGGCATTTACTGTTCGCCCGGGAATATTAAGAGGGCTAGCTGAAAATCTGGTCAATCCTAACCCCAGGATATTAAGGTCGTGGTAGCTGTGGGCGTAGTTGATTCCGATATCAAAGTTTTTGCTAGGCTTGACAGTAAGTTGAGCTGCTGCCACCGTACTGCCACTAAAGAAACCTGCACCGAGAATATTGGTGGCACCTTGTTCGGGAATGGCAGCGTTGACGCTACCATATAATGCTCGCAAGTCTATCTTATCGGAAATGCCCCAGATAAATCCCACGGCTGAGGCTAAACCTGTTTGAGACGTACCGCCAGATACGCGCACTACCGGGTTTAAAGTGGCAAATCGCGAGATTGCGCCTTGTCCTTCACTAGAAAAAGGGATGATAGCGGGGAAAGCATCGGATACTTCAGCCGCAGTTCCAGCAAATAGGCTGAGATTTTTGATCCCGGATGGGAAGATATACAACAGCTTGTACAGCTCAAGGTCATTAGGGGGGATCGTATCGGCTAGGTTAGCAGCAATAGACTGGGGGTTGAACCTGGGAAACTGAGGTTCAAAGCTGAGTTTGGTCGAGCCTTCAGTCAGGAAAGAGTCTCGTCCTGGGAATAACGCTCCTTGGAGACTGCCCGATCCGTCTATACTGCCGCCGAAGTTATGAGCCTGTAACCCGGTAATCAGCAAGTCCTTACCAGTAAAACTAGTGTTGAGGTTTAACCGGACTCGGTCAACCATGGTAATATTGGCATCTCTATCATCGGAGCCACCCGTACCACCAATCAAGGAGAAGATCACCTCGCCGTTGAGTTTGGTTGTGGTGGAGAATTGATGGTCTTCTAAGAAGGCGACACGTCCTTCTAGATTATCCACCCTAGCTCCCAAGGTAGTGAGTTCGGCTTGAAATTCCTCAACTAGCCGTCGCAATGTGGCTAAATCTGCTTCGCTAGGGCCAGAAGTATTAGGAAGCAAGCGCTCAATTTGCTGCAAACAGGCATTCAAACCTGCGGCAAACTCATAGCGAGTCATGGCTCGGTTGCCGCGAAAGGTGCCGTCAGGATATCCTGCAATACAACCATAACGCTCTACTAAGCTGCGTAGCGCCTCATAGGCCCAGTCTCCCGGTTGCACATCTGAGAGTTGAGATACAGAAGTTACCTGTCCCATCTGTGCTGAGTCAATCGCATTGGGTTGTAAGAGTTCAGAGACAGGGGTGACTTGCCTCATGGAGGAGGAGTCAGAATTATTGCTGTCTACTCGTTGAGCGAGAATGCTGGAGTTACTAGGGAAGGCGGCAGTATTTTGATTGGGGCGATCGCCTTCTGCTGGAGTGTTACTAGTACTGGGGTTAGGTGTATCAAAGTCGAGGCTGAATGGCTCGATCGCCACAGGAGTAGCTACGGACTCAGGCGAGTTGGGGGAGAGTATTTCAGGGGTTTGAGCCAGGGTAGGGTTTGCTCTCCACGGCACGGAGGCAGCAATTAAGCATAATAAACTTAACCTACTAATAGGCGTTAGTTGATGTTTATTCAAAGTTAGATCCTCACACACAAAAAAATGCAATTTTAGTGGCCGTGGATTTAGTAACGGATGTGGTAATTGATTTTTTACTGTCCGTGCTGATATTCCTTGCCGCTACAATCAGAGTGGTCTTAGGCGATCGGCTATCCGTGGTTCTGGGCTTGAAATTGTTAGGTTTAAATATGTGAAGTTGACCCCAGCACCCTGGCCAAGGGTGATGAGGTGCTGCACTTGAAGGAATATAGCTTTAGCCTCAGATTCGCGAAAGTATATCTTTTTACAAGATCAACCCCCAGGAATCCGGATACTTCTACCAGAGATCTTTCTGGAGCGATCGCAACCATTGATCGAGCCTATGGCTATCATTGGAACCATATCCTGTCCTCAGTGGAGGCATAAGTTGTCCCAAACCGGACTTAATATTACTGGCGAACTAATAGGGCTACAGCATAGGCAGCAATGCCTTCTTCTCGTCCTACCGGGCCTAACTTCTCGTTAGTAGTTGCCTTGATACCAATTTGGTCAGGATTTAATTCGAGAGTGGTACTGAGGCGATCGCGCATCGTCTTGATATGAGGCTTCAGCTTGGGACGTTCGGCCACAATTACCGAGTCAATATTACTAATTTGCCAGCCTTGCGATCGCACTAACCGATCCACCTGAGTCAATAGCACCAAACTATCGGCCCCAGCCCATTGCGGATCGCTAGGGGGGAAGTAATGACCGATATCTCCCAGGCTCAAAGCACCCAGCATCGCGTCCATAATTGCGTGAGTTAGCACATCAGCGTCACTGTGACCGAGCAATCCCAACTCGTGGGGAATCTCCACACCCCCTAGAATCAGACGGCGTCCCGTGACTAGCCGATGGATATCGTAACCGTTACCAATGCGGATGTTCATTATTATTAAATAATATCTGTAGGGGTGGGTTTAGTGACTGATATTGTTATCTTCACAGATATGTCCTCAGCCAAAACCCACCCTGCAAGAGGTTTTATTATAGGTGATTCGCCGGACATCATATAACGCACCATGGTTATTAGTAGGGTGCGTTATGCGGGAGCTAACGCACCATCACTACCAAAGGAGAAACTTTTGAAAGGCAGAACCTAACTCGATTCATCTTATACTTCTACTTCTGTAGTGTGTCTGGATCAACGCCTAATTCAAGCAACTTGGCAACCAACAATTCATTACGCTGTCGTTCAGCTTGAGCTTGAGCGAGTGCATCTTCTGCCCGAAGCCGTTCTTGTTCGGCTCGCTGGCGTTCTTGTTCAGCTTGCTCTGCACTCCACAACAGCATATTCCCAGCCTCATCCCACCAGCGCAACCAGTGAATTGTTGACCCCAACCTCGTGCCGTACCAAATTCCTAAAAACAGCTCAAGTTCTGGAATCCAGTAACGTCCTTCTGCTGTTGGTTCCTGCAACAGGTATTGACTATCTTGGAGGCGGCGCACTTCTAACCTCGGTTCATAAGGATCGAAAATTACATAGCTAGGAACCGCAAGAATTCGCTCGTAAAAATACAACTTGCCGTAGGGATAGGTGGGACGTATGGAGTATTCTCCCGTGTCAGTTTCTGAAAGGAACTCCATCACCAATGCAACTGGATCGCCCTCCAAGTTAGGAGTGTAGCTGCGGCGGATTATTCCTTGTGCAACGGGCAACACATTTGGCACGTATAACCAATCAGGGGCTTTGACAACAGTCTTCTGGTTAACAGTAGCAACCAATCCAAAATTCGAGGCGATGAGCATCTGTGGTTGGATGCGATTGGCAGCACCTAAGGCATCGGTGAGTGCTGCCGCCAAGGGGGGTTGTTGAATATTCTCCACGGGATCGTCGGGTAAGACAAAGTCTTCTGGGAGTTTTTCCCAGGTTACTTTGGTGGGGATACGTTTTTGTGGGGTAGTGAGAACCATAACCAGGCTTTGGGTCGGGGTTGAGCGCTGCTATATATAGGTTCATGATAATCAAGAGAAGAGGTTTTTATGATGATTCAGATAGAGGCTATGCTTCATCCCTCATCCCCCATCCCCCAT
>DNXU01000437.1:0-2345 GCA_003505715.1 Cyanobacteria bacterium UBA8803
CCCTCATCCCTCATCCCTCTTTTTAGAAATTAAGATAATCATGGAAAACAGTAGTTTTTACCAGCGTTGGGCGAACGAGAATTCATGCTAAAGGAACAGAAATCTAAACTTCCTATGGCGGTTGGGGCAGGGTTGCTGCTAGTGGCTTTGCTCTTATCGTCAGTGTTTGCCGTCAGAAAAATTGGTTTGCTGGATATATGGACGAGTGGTGAAAAAAGCGAGAATATCTTAAGCCCAACTAAGGAAGACGCTAAATCAGAAGTTTTGCAGCTGGTATCGCAGCCTCCCCAACAACGGGCATCACAGTTAGAAGCGATCGCCTCGAAAGGTAAATCTCTGGAAAAGTCTCGCGCCCGCTATTTACTAGCCTCAGATTTAATTCAACAAAAACAGGGGGAGGCGGCACTTAAATGGTTAGAGGGGCTGGAGTCGGACTATGCAATACTGGCGTCTCACGTTGTCCTTAAACGCGCCCGGGCTTATGAAACTATGGGGGATAAAGCTAGAGCTACGGCAGCTTGGGAAGAACTGCTGAAAAACTATCCCAACGATCCTGCCGCTGCCGAAGCGCTGTATGCGTTAGGCCAATCTAATCCAGCTTACTGGAATCAAGCGATCGCTCAATTTCCAGCTCATCCCAGTACCCTGACAATCGTGCGGCAGCGTTTGAGTAAGACTCCCAATCAACCTGCTTTATTATTACACCTGGCCAAATATGCCCCAGATGTGCCGGGGACGGGAGATGTGCGGGATGTTTTGGTTGATCGCTATGCATCCCAACTGAAGCCGGAAGACTGGCAAGCGATCGCCTTTGGGTATTGGCAAACCAGAGAGTATGGCAAAGCTGGGAAAGCCTACGCTAAAGCACCTCGCACTCCCCTTAATGCCTATCGAGCGGGTCGCGGGTATCATCTGAAGGGCAAACGAGCAGAAGCTAAAATTGCTTATCAACAGCTCATTAAGCAATTTCCCGATGCGAAGGAAACCGGACTGGGTTTGAGGCGTTTAGCTAGTCTTTCTAAGTCGGAAGAGGCGCTGGTATATCTGGATCGGGTGATCAGCAAGTTCCCGGATGAAGCAGCAGAGGCGCTACTCGCCAAAGCGGAAATCCTAGATGCGATGGGCAGTTCTACCTCAGCGGCTCAAGCACGCCAGTCTGTGTTAAACCAATACGCCAGTTCTAACGCAGCAGCGGAGTATCGGTGGCAGGTAGCTCGCCAGAAGGCAGCGGCAGGTAAGATCGCAGAAGCATGGCAATGGACCACGCCCATTACTACCGAAAGTCCCGATAGTCCTTTGGCTCCAGAAGCTGCCTTTTGGGTGGGTAGATGGGCGGCGCAGTTAGGACGCCAAAAAGATGCAAAGGCTGCGTTTGAGCATGTCTTGGCTCGGTATCCCGAATCTTTCTTTGCTTGGCGATCTGCTCGATTTTTAGGTTGGGATGTGGGTGACTTTACCACGGTGCGTGACTTAACGCCGGAAATTGTCAAACCCCCAGTGCGAGCTGTCCCACCGACAGGTTCTGATACCTTAAAAGAACTCTATCAGCTCGGTCAAAATTCTGAGGCTTGGGCACTCTGGCAGGTGGAATTGAAAAATCGGCAGGAACCAACTGTTACCGAGCAATTTACCGATGGCCTAATTCGCTTAGGGGTGGGGGATAATATTAACGGCATTAATCAAGTTTGGAACCTCAGCCTGCGGGATAAACCTGAAGAACGCCAGCAATGGCAAGCACTGCGCTCTGAACCAGGTTACTGGTATACTCTGTTTCCCACACCCTTTATCGAGCCAGTGATGCAATGGTCTAGTCAGCGCCAGCTCAATCCTTTACTAGTTATGGGATTAATTCGGCAAGAGTCTCGCTTTGAACCAAAAATCCGTTCCATTGCGGGTGCTAAAGGTTTGATGCAGGTAATGCCAGGAACTGGAAAGTGGATCGCCGATAAAATTCAGCTCAAGAGCTACAATCTGGAAAATCCCAGTGACAATATCAAATTGGGCACTTGGTATCTGGATCATACCCACGCAGAGTACAACAACCACTCGCTATTAGCTGTTGCTAGTTACAATGCTGGCCCTGGGAATGTAGCTAAGTGGGTCAGACAATATGGGTTTACTGATGCAGATGCCTTTATCGAACGCATTCCTTTTGCTGAAACCAAGGGGTATGTAGAATCGGTATTTGAGAATTATTGGAATTATTTGCGGCTGTATAATCCGGAGATCGGTCAGCTTTTAAAGAAGTATGCACCTCAGCAGCAAATTATATCCCGCCAGTAAAAACTTGTGCATGTACATTTACCCCACCTTCCGCACCCTGAACTGGCACAATCGGTTTTTTG
>DNXU01000437.1:2437-4764 GCA_003505715.1 Cyanobacteria bacterium UBA8803
CCTGAGCATAGTCGAAGGGGGGATTGGGAATTAGTAACTTTTGTAGGTGCGGAATGTGGGTACTAAGAGAGGCTTTTCACCCAATTGGATGAAGCCAAACCACTCCATTGAATGATGCTACTAACCAGTGTAGTCAGGCAGCATAGTAATTAGTAGCATTCGGACGCAGGGGCATAGTATGAAACTGACCTACTTAACGGGAGCAACTGCGTTGTTATTCCTTATTGAATTACTGAGTCAGCCGACTTCAGCCGTAGCAAACCCGAAACCGCTGACTTTAGAACAAGCAGCAAGATTCTCCCGCGATTTAACCTCATATCCCGATTTTTTCCAGCAAGGGCAAGAAAAGTTAGAGAGGGAAATTGAACGGCTTTATCAAAGACAAAACGCTCCCAGTGAAACTCAGCTCCAGATTAATGATAATGTACGGGATGAACTAGAACAATTACCTCAAATACAGCAAAACAATTTTGAGCCTCAATCTCAACCTGAATAATTAACCTTAGGGCGGGTTTTGTATAAAAAAATTTTTCCCAAAAGCGATGTAGAGCTAAACTTAAAAATGGCGTTCTAACTTGAGTAAGTCATAGAAATCCAGTTTTTTGACTTCATCCGTCAGATCGAGCCAGGGTTGCAATTGGCTCCTTTGAAAAGTACGGCTCATTACCACATAGATCGAAGTCTGATCGCCTCCAATTCCAGCACTAATCACTCTTTGCCACGATTTAGCTTGTAACTCATCTCCCACCCACCATTGTTCATCCTGCCAAGTAAAATGGCGGCGGAAGTGGAAAGGGGCATTCTTCTTTCCTGTAATTAGCACTTTTTGCAAAAGCTGGCGGATTAAATTGGGAAAGAAGCGCCCCACAGTTAACATCACGACCCTTAAAATCAACAAGTTGGCGGTAGTCATTTGCTTCTGTTTAGCCCATCCTAACTCTCCCTCAATGATGATTTCTTCTTCAGTGATTTCCACTCGATAGGTATCTGTCAGATGACCTACAGCATTCTTCACCTTACCTCCCGCTAACACCTGTAGGGAAAATTGAGTATCGGAAACCACTAAGCGATCGCCCCGAAATAACTTAAAGACTCCACCCTTATTCAAAGCCACATAGAGTTCTGTATCCCGGCGGCGATCAATTAATATTTGCGCCTCCTTCAACCAAACTCGCCCCCTAGGGCGGGGAGATAGTTGGGGTCTATCTTTGACATAATCTCGCCAAGCGAGTAAATAATTCCAAGTATGGTGGCCAATAATATGGTCGTCTGCATAGCAGGGAGCTAAACCCTTTGCCAGTCCGATGAGGAAGCGATCGTTAATCTCTAAGGCTGTAGGCAGCCACTGCCCCACTAGTTCAAAGCCATGGGGAAAGAAATTGTAAGTATTGCGACTGGTATATTCTCCCCCATAAGAACCATCAGGATGCACGAATTCAGATGCTAATTCTACCGCTTTAATTAAAGCCTCTTTCAGAACGGGGTCGGGTCGCAGCTGATAAATTCGAGCCAGACAGGAAATAGTCAGGGTATGGTAACCGGGGTCACAACCTTCATATTCGACAAACCAGCCTTCAGGATTTTGCCAAGACAAGACTTGCTCCAAACGCTGCACCCTCGCCCGATCCCATTTAGAAGTCTGCAAGAGGTTGGAGAGCAAGTCCAGACAAAGCACGATCAAGGCTTGGTGGTTAGTCAAGCGTCCGCTTTCCTGATGATGAGCCAGCCAGTCGGCTCGTTTCTCAAAAAACTTCAAGGCTGTAGGATTATTCAGTCTCAATTGGCTGTAACTTTCGATACAGGCCAGTAGGGAAAATGCTGCCGCACCACCTGCTCGCTCGTAGGGGAAATAATCATCACAAGACCCATCAGGATGGGCGCTGGTTGCCGCGTAGAGAATACCTGCCTCCACCCACTCTCGCAGCATAGGCTCGCTATAGAAGGGATTGTCTTGTACAGGAGTGCTGTAAGCTAAGGCCAAAGGCCAGACAAACTCCTGAGCCATGCCACTAGGGAAGTCGATGATTTTATATTGCCAAAAGTTGCGGTCAAAACAGCCGTAGGTGGGGCTGTGAGGGTTGCGATCTAACAGCGTGAGGAGTTTGGGAATTTGGGCTAAAGCTTCGCGGGCAAACAGGTCTCTATTCATTTGGGAATTGAAAATTAAAAATTGAAAATTGAAAATGGAGAATGGGAAATTGGGGATTAGGCAATTTTAGGGTGTTCCCTTGCTTGAGGATTCTCCATAATTTATTCCCCTCAGAAATTACGCAAATACACTATATATAGTGGTAATGGTGCGTTAGCTTGCGCGTAACGCACCCTAC
>DNXU01000437.1:4823-6603 GCA_003505715.1 Cyanobacteria bacterium UBA8803
CTCATCCCTCATCCCTCATCCATATCCTCTGGTAATCGCACTTCCTGTTCTACCTTTAGGCCAGTTAGAAACTGCCGATCTTCACTGGTATGGGGAAACTTCAGCTGAGAGTCAGGAATTCCCCTTTCTAACTGACGCTGGCGGAGGATGGCAAAGCTCCCAGAACTCAAAATCCTTAGACGTGGTGCAGGGATATAATTATTCGGTCGCTTCACGGCATAGGAGGTGTTCGCTTGCTTTAGCTTGCGTTCAAAACTAGCGAGGAATGCTTGAGGATTTGGTAAAGTCTGACCAGGACGTAGCTCAATGTTGACGAGGTAGTGGGGAGAGACAATACTCTCGGAGAGGGTGATACAGAAATCCTCTAGGGACAGGCTAAATTCTTGTTGCAGGGCTTGCATGACCTGAGTAACATGATATTCAGTAGTCTTCTCCGTAGTCGCAGACAGTATTCCCCCACGCCGATAACGGAAAACAATTAGGGGCGCACTGCCATAAAATCCCACCACTTCCACCACATCACCAATATCGTAGCGGTAGAAACCACTGTAGTTCGTCGTCAGCAAGCGGTAGCGTTCCCCAACCTTCACCTCAGTTGCCAAAAGGGTTTTGGGATGTGCCGCCGTCCATTGGTCTTCCGGGACAAACTCAAAAAAGCCGCTTTCAATAGCCAAGATACTGCCATTGGTGTCAACGTCAGGGTAAATGCTAAACGTTGCTTCGGCAGAGGAATAAACAGCTCCGAATATCGGCGTATTGCCAAAATAAGTCCCAAAGCGCTGGAAGTAGAAATCTGAGGTTCCGCCTCGGGCAGTGGCAACAAAGGACAAACCTGGCCAAGCTAATGTAGGAGTGAGGTGTCCCTCAGCGTTTAAAATCTCTTGCAATTCACGAGCGCGGACTGGATCGGCTGACCACTGGCGCTCCAATTTTGATAGTACCGTCGGTGGCAAATCTAACCAACTGGCAATTGTCCCTTTTTCTAAATCTCGGATTAAGTCTTCAGCATAGCGCTCCAAATAATCGCAAGTGCGCAGGAGCAACATGGGAAAATTGGCAATTATGCCTCGCAGATTGCGATCGCGCAGGGCAAAAAGTAAACAAACATAATGGCGGGTTAAGCTATCACCGGGTAGCAGCGTCTCAAAGGGGTGGCCGAAGATTTGCTCGTAGAGGAACTTGCCCATTCTAAGAACACCAACACTGGCAGGACCATATTCAGTTCCCCCAGGAGTACGCCCGATCAGTTGGACTGAGTTAGTGAGGAGTAACTTGCCAAACTTCAGGTTTCTAACTTTTAAGGCATCCGATAAAAAGCCAATACTGGTTAAGTTCGCCCGTTTCAAGGAGTTCTGAAATCGCTTGGTGACCGGAATCAGTTTTTTAGCTCCCGTCGAACCGCTGGTGAGATTGATGTAGACCACCGGATCGGGGACTAAAATATTAGATTCGCCTTGAAAGATGCGCTCGGTATAGGATTCATAACTACTGTAAGGCAGCACAGGCACGCGATCGCGAAACTGTTCGATGGTTTTAATCTCCCTTAACCCATAGTGGCGACCGAGTTCGGTGTCTTGATACGCTCGCAGCAAAGTCAGCAGGAACTGCTCCTGCACCGCCTCAGTTTGGCGGGTTTTCTGCACGAAATTTGCTTTAGCACGTCTGGCCACAGCTGTCAATAGTGGCAGTAAATAATTCCCCATGAAAGCCTCACACCAATTTGCAAAAATGCATTAAAAATTGATTAAACCAGATTTATGAGGGAGTGAGGGAGTGAGGG
>DNXU01000520.1 GCA_003505715.1 Cyanobacteria bacterium UBA8803
TCCCTCATCCCTCATCCCTCAGATGCGATGATAGTTAATGGTTATCAAAAGCACTATTGGTCAAAACGAATTTGGTAGACGACTAGTCAAGATTGCTGGTATAGAACACTTAACGAGACAGAATGCGATTATCCGAGCCTAAACGAGTAACAAAACATCCTTGTAAAAAAAAGTCTTCTCGTAAAGGGAAGTCTTCTTCTAAAGCAACGCGACGCTATCGAAGAGCCGCTCAGCTAAAGCCTATATCATCAAAGGATTTCCCAACCAAAACCGTGGAACCGCCTGCCGAGCCAGTGAAACAAGGGTTTTTACCTGTTCTAAAAAACCGCAACTTCTTAGCCTTGTGGAGCGGTCAGGTTTTCTCGCAGCTAGCTGACAAGGTTTATCTGGTGCTAATGATTGCCCTGATTGCCAGCCGCTTTCAACACGCCCATGAAACCATCAGCGGTTGGGTATCAGCGCTGATGATTGCTTTCACTATCCCGGCAGTGCTGTTTGGTTCGGTAGCGGGTGTTTTTGTAGATCGCTGGCCGAAAAAGGCTGTACTGGTGGGAACAAATATCCTGCGCGGGTTGCTGGTTTTGACCGTACCAATATTGTTGTGGCTTACTCAGGGTTGGGCACCCATTTATACCTTACCTGTAGGATTCTACGTGTTATTGGTCATCACCTTTGCAGTTTCCACACTAACCCAGTTTTTTGCTCCGGCAGAACAAGCGGTAATTCCGCTGATCGTAAAGCCTCGCAACCTGCTCTCAGCCAATTCTCTTTATACGACAACGATGATGGCATCGTTAATTGTTGGGTTTGCAGTGGGCGAACCCCTTTTAGCTCTTGCCGATACTGTAGTCAGTAGGCTAAGTCCGGGTTGGGGATTTGGGAAAGAACTGGTAGTGGGGGGTTCTTATGCGATCGCAGGACTGCTGCTAATTTTGCTCCAAACTGGTGAAAGCACGCAAGCGCCTCAGGGCGAGGCACCTCACGTCTTTTCAGATATCTGGGATGGTTTGCGCTACGTTAAACACCAACGCCGAGTCCGCAATGCCATGATTCAATTGGTTATTTTGTTTTCCATCTTTGCCTCATTGACAGTTCTAACTGTACGGTTAGCGGAAATGATTCCCGGTATCAAGACCTCGCAGTTCGGCTTCTTGCTGGCTGTCGGTGGACTTGGCATGGCTGGGGGGGCAGCAATTTTAGGGCATTGGGGTCAGCACTTCACCCACAATAGACTGAGCCTGTATGGTTCTGGCGGCATGGCAGCATCGCTACTGGGCCTAGCGCTTTTTACCCATAACCTATGGATAGTGTTGCTGATGACGATGTTTTTGGGGAGTTTTGGGGCAATGGTGGGTATTCCGATGCAAACAACCATCCAGGCAGAAACTCCCGAAGAGATGCGGGGTAAAGTTTTTGGGCTGCAAAACAATGCGATTAATATTGCCCTGAGCTTACCCTTAGCCTTAACAGGTTTTGCCGAAGCTTTGGTGGGGTTAAAGGCAGTATTTTTCAGTTTGGCGGTAATTGCGATCGCGGGAGGGGTCTTAAACTGGTATATTTCCGGTACAGGATCGGTTATGTCAACCAAAGCTGACAAATAGAGATTCACTACCAGAATGCATATCGCGTGGCTCGGAAAAAAATCACCCTTTTGTGGCAATGTTACTTACGGTCGAGAAGTTACTAACTCACTTCTCGACCGAGGTCACCAAGTAAGCTTCCTCCACTTTGCCCAAGAAGAAGCAGTAGATGACCCCACCTGGCCTGGTTGTCAGGAAGTCTCCCTCCCTTGCCTTTACAAATCTCAGGTTTACACCATTCCGTCGCTGAAAGCGAGCAAAGTGCTAACGCGATCGCTCCAGGAGTTAAAACCTGATTTAATACATGCGTCTCTCACGCTGTCTCCTTTAGACTTCCTCCTACCGGAGATTTGTGAAGAACTTAATTTACCTCTGGTTGCTACCTTCCATCCACCTTTTGATGGTAAGCGCCGCAACCTGAAATCGGGAACGCAGCTGTTAACTTATCAGCTGTATGCGCCATTTCTGGCTCATTACGACCGCGTAATTATCTTCTCTCAATTGCAACGGGATTTCCTGATGCGGCTGGGGGTGCCACCGGAAAAACTGGCAGTGATCCCCAATGGGGTTGATGAAAACAAGTATTCTCCTGGGCCTTCCCGCCTGAAATCTCAGTTTAATGCCGAACGCCTGTTTGTTTACCAAGGCCGAATTGCTACTGAGAAAAATGTGGAATCTCTGCTGCGAGCGTGGAAGCAGTCGGATATGGGAGAGGGGAGCAAGCTGCTGATTGTGGGAAATGGCCCTCTATCGGCAACGTTGATGCCCTTTTATGGCGAGGAATACGGCATTATCTGGCTGGGATTTGTAGCGGATGAAGAGCAGCGTATTGAAATTCTCCGAGCAGCGGATGTGTTTATTTTACCTTCTCTATTAGAAGGGCTATCGTTATCGTTACTGGAAGCAATGTCTTGCGGTGTTGCTTGTATGGCCACAGATGCGGGTGCTGATGGCGAAGTTTTGGAGAATGGTGCTGGTGTTGTTCTCAGTACCCATCGGGTCACCTCGCAGCTTCGCACCCTCTTGCCAGTATTACGCGACCATATCGATTGGACAAGGCTATTGGGACAAAAAGCTAGAGCAAGGATTTTGGAACGCTATACACTCAACCGTAATATTACTCAGCTGGAAAAGCTTTATGTAGAGGTGTTAAAAGGACGGCGGCTACAGTTAATTGGTCGTGTTTAGATTGGAAATAAGGAGAGGGGGTGAGGGAGTGAGGGGATGAGGGGATGAGGGGATGAGAGGATGAGGGGATGAGG
>DNXU01000171.1 GCA_003505715.1 Cyanobacteria bacterium UBA8803
GCGGAAGTCTTAGCAGAAATACCCAATAATCAGGATGCTGTAGCAGTGATGCGAGAGCCTGGGAGAGGGTGTGGATTGGACAATCCGCCCGAAGGGTCGGACACTCCAGTGTTAAGAACCCCCCGCTTTTAAGTGGGGGAGTCTCAGGAGTTAAGCTAATAATTTGATCAGGATTTAGTAAAGATTGAGCTTTCATAGGCTCAATCTGGATGGGCTGAGATGGGGAAGGAGATATGGCTTTTCAATTGCGGCGACCGATTTTAGTAGGTGGCATTGCTCTATCCTTTGGATTGTGGCTGTGGGAGGGCGTTCATGGCTCAATAGCTGACTTGGGTGAGTTGGGATTATTTGGCGCGATCGCTCTCGGTACTGGGGTCTGGTTCTTTCAGCGTCGAGGGTTAAATCAGCTGTCCTCAAGTACGCCACCTGTAGATCGCCAAACGGTGGTAGAAGTTATCGCTCGCACAGAAGTTGCGATCGCCCAACTGGAGACTGAGGCGGATCGCCCCGATCTGATCGGGGAGTTGCGACAGAGGCTAACCCAACTCACCCACGAGTTAGATCGACAGGCAATTCAGCTAACAGTTACGGGGGGCAAGGGTGTCGGTAAAACCCGTTTAGTGCAAGTGCTAGAATCCTATTGGCTGCCCCAACAGTTACAAAGCCTCACTTTGCAAGAGACACCGCCTTTGTTTGTTGGTAATGAAGCCAAGGATATGCCTTCAGCTTCAGATTTAATATTATTTGTCATTAGTGGCGATCTCACCGATACAGAGTTTCAAACCTTACAGCAACTGAGAGCCGTTCATCAGCGAATTCTGCTGGTCTTTAACAAGCAAGACCAGTATTTGCCTCCAGAACGAGCCATCATTTGGCAACAGTTACGGCAGCGCTTAGCAGGAGAGTTGGCTGCCGAGGATGTAGTCGCTATCTCTGCTGCTCCCGCTCCGGTAAAAGTACGCCAGCATCAGCCAGATGCTTCCGTACAAGAGTGGATGGAGGAGCAAACGCCCGATCTGGCAGTGCTGACTCAACGTTTAAACCAAATTCTAGAGCGAGAAGCCCAACAGCTGATCTGGACTAGTACGATGAGAGCAACAGTAGCTCTAAAAGCTGAGGTCAAGACGGTACTTAATCACGTCAGACGCGATCGCGCCTTACCCACCATTGAGCAGTACCAATGGATCGCAGCGGCTACCGCTTTTGCCAACCCAGTTCCTGCCCTAGATTTACTGGCAACGGCTGCTATTAGCGGGCAGTTGATCCTAGATTTGGGCGGGATTTATCAGCAAAAGTTTTCTCTCTCCCAAGCTGGGGAGTCTGCTAAAACCTTGAGCAGTTTGATGCTCAAATTAGGGTTAGTCGAGCTTTCTACCCAAGCAATTGGCAGTATTCTTAAGAGTAATGCCCTCACCTACGTCGCTGGCGGAGCGTTACAGGGAGTTAGCGCTGCCTACCTAACTCGATTAGCAGGTCTCAGTTTAATTGAGTACTTCCAAGAGCAGGAGGTTGGTGACAATAGCGCCACCGAACAACCGTTGAATCTGGAGCGACTGGGACAGAAATTGCAAAAAGTTTTCCAGCAAAATCAGAGAGCGGCCTTCTTACAGGATTTTGTCCAGCAGGCGTTAGGGCGTTTGCGGTTGCTCGCGGCATCTTGAAGATAAGAACCATTCGCAACCAGCCTTGGCCTAAAATTCAAGCCTTTTAAAACCTGCTCCAAGCAGGTTTTGTTTTTGTAGTTGCCGTTTTAACCGCCCTCTGCGGATTACTTTACTTATCTATTTTTTAGATTATTACAAATAACTAGCATTACAGTAGAGCAGACCTACAGTCACATCAAGTCCATCTCTTTGCTGTCGTTTGTTGACTAGAGAGGATTTGTAGCTGTACATTGATAATGATAACCATTTACATCAAATGCCGTAAATTCTTAATTAATGGCATTTGGCAAGGGTGTGAGGAAAGGAAAATGTCTAAAGTAAAGTTAAAATTTTGGCTGCTGAGTCCATTAGCGTTAGGAACAATACTATGGGTTGGAGACGCTGCCAGGGGAACTGAAGCAACTCAATATCAACTAACTACTCCTGTAAGTGACAATGCAGCTCCAGTAATTGCAACAAAGGAGACCGCACAATTCCCAGAACCAACTGTTACACAGGTCAAGACATCAATACCGATCGCAGAAAGTCAGGACAAGCCAGTACCCATAACAGTAGCTCAGATATCAGAGGATACCAGTAACGCTGCTGTCCTCGAACAAATCAACCGCTACACTAACCAAAGCGGCACAGACTCCCTCGATCAGGTGACTAATGTCTCCCAACTACGANNGAGATGTTTCACCTGGAGACTGGGCTTATGAAGCCTTGCGATCGCTTGTCGAACGTTACGGTTGTATCGCAGGATATCCTGATGGCACCTACCGGGGCAATCGAGCTATGACTCGCTATGAATTTGCTGCGGGTTTAAATGCCTGTTTGAACCAGATTGAACGTCTGATCGGCACTAACAGCAATGGTGTGGATAGCAGTGACTTGGAAACCCTGCAACGGCTAGTCCAGGAGTTTCAGGCCGAATTGACAACTCTGGGAGCGCGAGTCGATAACTTAGAAGGACGGGTAGCATTTTTAGAAGACCATCAGTTTTCCACCACTACCAAACTCAACGGCGCAGTTATCTTTGCCCTAGCAGGTATAGCAGCAGGGGAAAATGCTGGGGGAGGTGATATAGATGAGGTAACGGCTTTTGGCGATCGCGTCCGTCTCAACTTTGACACTAGCTTCACAGGCAAAGATTTACTGAGAACCCGACTCCAAGCCTTAAACCTGGATGCCTTCTCCGGCAGTTCTACCTTTACTCCGGAAGGGGATTTGCGATTTGCTGATGGCACTTTCGGTACTGATAGCGGTAATGATGTGGAAATCGATGCCTTACTGTATCAGTTTTCCATGGGTGAGAAGACAACCGTAGTCATTGAAGCCAATGCAGGCGCACCAGATGACTTTGCCAATACGGTTAATCCTTATATTGACGGTGATGGGGATAGCGGTGCTATTTCCAACTTCGGTACTCGCAACCCGATTTATGGTTTAGTTGGCGGTGCTGGTATCGGGATCAGGCACCAGTTTAGCGATGCCCTAGAACTGAGTTTGGGATATTTAGCTAGCGATGCGGCTAACCCAGGGGACGATGGCGGTTTATTTAACGGCCCCTATGGTGCTTTGGCACAGCTAACCGTCAAACCTTTCGACCAACTTACCCTAGGCTTGCTCTACGTTCATTCTTACAACAGCGACCTGACTGCGGGTAGTAATCGGGCTAATCTGCGTTCTGCTTTGGCAGATAACCCGAATTTGCCAGAAGCTTTGCAACCCTTCAGTGGGTTAAGTCTGCCAACATCGAGCAATTCTTATGGCCTACAGGCATCCTGGCAGTTTAGTCCTAAAATCGTCCTGGGAGGGTGGGCTGGTTATACGGCCACTCGCACCTTATCAACTTTAGACGGGACAATTGACCGAGGCGACTTGAGCATCTGGAACTGGGCCGTTACCCTCGCATTTCCTGACCTAGGGAAGGAAGGCAGCATCGCAGGTATTATTGTGGGGATGGAGCCTAAAGTTACTGATGTCAGCCGCGCTTTGCGGAATGCGATCGGTAAAGATCCAGACACTTCCCTACATATTGAAGCCTTCTACCAGTATCAGCTCACCGATAATATCGCCATTACCCCTGGGATTATCTGGCTCACGGCACCTGACCACAATAGTGATAATGAAGACGTTGTAATTGGTAGTATCCGCACAACGTTTACTTTTTAAGTGAGGAAGTGTAATATCATTTCCAGTCAAACACGCCTAATATCTGTAGGGGCTCACTTTAGCGACCAATATTGTGGGCTTCACAGATATGTCTTAAGTCAAAAC
>DNXU01000170.1 GCA_003505715.1 Cyanobacteria bacterium UBA8803
CGAATCTCCAATCACCAATTACCAATCTCCAATCACCAATTACCAATCACCAATCACCAATCTCCCATCACCAATTACCCATCACCAATCACCATGTAACAGAAGATACATTTTACCGCCTATAACTAGGATTTAGAAGGAATCCACTTCGTCATCAAATAGCGATCTTGCTCCTCAAAACCCAACTGGCGATAGAAAGACTGAGCTTGAGTATTTTTGCGTTCCACTACTAGATGAAGGGCTTCAATTCCCAGGGAACAACAGATTTCTTCCACAAATTGCAGTGCTTTTGTCCCGATGCCACACCTGCGATATTCCTCTCGAATGTAAAGTTCATCGACAAGAGCATCGCGTCCGTGGAACTCCAGGCTGTAGCCGAAGGTGAGAACCATGTAGCCGATCGCTTCATCTTTCCAGTAGATCAGCCATACACGCCCTAGGGAATCATCCTGTACGATTTGCTCGAGGCCGGCACGGATAATGTCTTTGTTAAACATTATCTGCTCGTGTTCGTAAAGTTCCCCTATAAATCCTAAAAGAGTTGTGATGTCAGAAGCTGTAGCGCTTCTGAAGGTGGAATCCATAGAGTTCGTCAAAGTAAAGTCTTGTATGAGGTCTGGTTACTGCAATCAACCACAGCCTATAACTTCCTGATAATACTGCTCCAACTCATCTGGTAGATAGACGGTTGCGTGCAGGGCAAGATTTTTTAAATTAAAGGCTCTGGTAACTCCGATTTTACTAAGAAAATCGAGGTCATGGGAGATCGCTAAGATGGCACCCCGAAACTCTTTGAGCGCTGCTACTATCTGAGCTACAGTTTCTAAGTCTAGATTATTAGTCGGTTCATCCACAACTAATAATTCAATTTCCGACACCGTAATCATGGAGATCGCCAATCTCGCCAGTTCGCCCCCACTCAGGACTTCAGCCTTTTTATTAACCTCATCATTGCCGAAGAGAAAATGACCCAACTGCTGCCTGATTAGTTGGTATTCCAAGCGGGGGTTTGCAGTACGCAGATTCTCTAAAAGGGTTTTCTCTCTAGCTACTAATCCATACCGTTGATCGAGGCACACCACTTTTAAATCAGGTGCCAGATAAACTTTCCCTGATTCAAGGCTGGTTTGATTGGTAATGGGTAATGGGTAGTAGGTATTGGTTAATTGAGTTCGTAATTGAGCGTTATTTGGCTGGTTTTGATTTTCCTCCTTATCCTTAATAGCCAAAATTGCTTGAATCAAGCTAGATTTTCCTGAGCCATTGGCTCCGGAGATAGCCACTCGTTCTCCGGATGTAAGATGAAACCAGATATTTTTGATTAAAACCTGGTTGCCAACTTTGAGATCTGCGCCTTGAATATCAATTAGGGTGCGCTGCTTGCGATGGCTTTCTTCCTCAAGATGCACAATAGTAGCTGGATTGGTTCTAATTTTGGTAGCATCTAGTTTTTCTTTAGCTTTGGCGATCGCAGCTTCATGTTTTTTCCCTGCTTGCCCTGCTGTTGCCGATGCGCGATTGGCAAAGTAATCTCTGGCAGCTTTACCCATACCGCCTTCATGAGCTTGCTTGCGTCCTTCTCGCCTTGATTTGCCAGCACGCTTTTGTTCTTGTAAAGCCGTATCCCTAACTCGCTTGAGTTCTTTTTTGGCAACCTCATGCGATCGCAAAGCCACTTGCCGTTCCGTATCTTTTTGTTCCCTGTAGCTAGAAAAGCTACCACCATATACTTTTACCCCAGATGTACTTAACTCCCAGGTCATGTTAACCACTTGCTCTAAGAAAAAAGGCTTGTGGGATACGATCGCAAACGCACCAGCAACTTCCTGAAGGATATTCTTTAGTTGCTCTAACGCCACGAAATCGAGGTGATTGGTGGGTTCATCCAGGAGTAAAATACTGGGTTCTCTCGCTAAACCCACAGCTAGCAGTAATTTCGTCAGTTCTCCACCACTCAAACTCCTTACAGGTAAGGATAAATCTAGAAAGGTTTCTAATTTTGTCTCTAACAGGTAACTGACTTGCCACCATTCCTCGGAGCGGGAACTGATAAAATCGAGGATAGTATCATCTTGGTCTACCGGATTCAGGGTATTTACCTGAGGCAAGTAGTAAATCTTACCACTCCGAACGATAGAGCCAGCAGTTGGTTGAACCTGTCCGGCCAAGATTTTGAGCAATGTTGACTTACCAACCCCATTAGGCCCGACAAGAGCTACTCTATCTCCCTCACTTAAGGTTAGGAAGATATCTTTAAATAGGATCTCCCTTGAGGGGAATTCCCAGGCAATCTGTTCGGCACTCAGTAGTGACTTTTTCTCCATTCTGTTCTTCTACGCTAGCAATGTAACGGTTAGCGGTGCTGAGGATAGGGGAATTGAGAATGTGACGAGGGTCACTAGAGCTGAGCTTCATCGATATGTCTCCTGATAATTTTCTAATTTTATTTGGTCGCGCTCCTAACTATACCGACTTTACCATTACCATTCCAATTTGGATTTGATGTTTGTCTTCCCTCTAGGGTCTCTAAGCTATCATCTTCATGATGAGCTTTAATATTGCATCGCTCTGCACTGTAGACATAGACACCTCCTGTTTCAATTTTATAGACCCAAGCGTGGATCTCTAGTTCGCCTTTGTAGAGTTTGGCATGAACGGCTGGATAAGTTCGCAAGTTTTCAATTTGAGTGAGGATATTTTCCTCAATTGCAGCGTTCAAGAGGTCTTCGCCCTCATAGTCCTGGTAGTTTTCCTCGATAATCTGGCGGGTGCCTTCGGCATACTTTAACCAGTCGTAAACTAAAGGCATTTGTTGGCTGAGGTTGCCAACTTGCAAGAGTCCTTTCACCGCCCCACAGTGAGAGTGGCCGCAGACGATAATATGTTTGATGCCTAATGCCTTGATCGCGTACTCAATAGCCGCACCTTCTCCCCCAGCTGTTGCGCCATAGGGTGGAATGATGTTACCAACGTTGCGAATAATGAAGAGTTCACCCGGTTCAGTTTGAGTTAGCAGATTCGGATCGATGCGGGAATCAGAGCAAGTAATGAAGAGAATTCTGGGATGCTGTCCTAAAGAGAGACGCTCAAATAGTTCTTGGTGTGTGGTGAAGTAGTTGGTTTGGAACTGGTGTATACCTTTAAAGATCTTCCGCATACAGCTAGATGATAAAGCTATTGCTCAATTACGTTCTGGCTGTATTTTACTCCTCATCCTGCAAAAAGCCTTTGATGTCCATAATCTCTAAATACTTTCTGCCGGAACTTCTTGACAAGATTCAGTCTTGCCCATTTGCGAATAATTAATTGGATTTAATATTCCGGTGCTACCGGACTAGATACTATATCATGTCCGGTTAAACACCCATAATCCGGTTAAACACCCATAATATATGTATGGGCGGGTTTAGCGACCAATATTGTGGGCTTCACAGATAGGTCTTCACTCAAAACCCGCCCAGCGAGCTATTTTTATTAGGGTTAATCAACCGGACATGATATTATTCATTCCTGACAGGCAAAGGAGTCTCCAGAATCTCCATCAGCAACTCCAACCGTGATGGACGAGACAGCATTGGCACCAAATTTGGTAGCGAGTAGTAGTCACCTGCAAAAGTAAAAGTTTCCAACGCTACTTGATTTTGCTGCAACTGCCGTTCTAAGTAGTTGCTGTGATTGCCAACTTTGACGATCAGGACGTTCGGTGCTACGCTCAACTCCTGGCAGTATTCCGAGTAAGCTTTGCTGAAGTAAGGTGCGGTGTTTTCACCCTCATCTGTAATGATGATGATTTGCTCCACCAACTCCTTCTGCTTCCGCATCAGTTCCAATGCCGCACCGATACTTGTCATACCGCTGGGGAAAACGTTCTGAAATGCCTTCTCCCAATCAGATAATGCCTTACCCTGTGCTGTTACTGGTTCTGCCTTGTCGTTGAAAGCATAAACAAATAGGTTCGCCTTAGTGATGCCAGAAATTAAAGCAGCAATCTGCTTACCGACTTCGATCGCCTGCGTCATGCTAGAGCTTTTGTCTACAAACAAGGCTGTCGGCTTGGTAATTTGACCCCGATGCCGCACTTGCTCATCTACAACCTTCTCTAACTGAGCAGCTGTGGCTTCATCAACGCTGGCAACTTCAGCCGCTTTCATTGCTTTGAACGCCGAAACGCGATCGCTTGTTGCTGCTTCTGCCAACTTTGCCTCAATCAGTACCTTCACCTCTGGGTTTTCCATCCCGCCGCGAGTTTTGAGGGAGTTGAGGTTGTTAATAACTTCCTGCGGCGACATGGCTTTAACCAAAGCCACCATTACCGTTGGGGTTAGCTCTTTGAGAGCACCAATAACAATGGTGTAAGGCATCTTGTATTGAGTAATCAGCCGTGCCTGTTCCTCCGCTGTTTCTGCCTTGGCTAATTGCTTCAGCGCAAAAGCAAGGCTATCCTCTGGCGGAGCATCTTTAAACAGTACCGCATTCGCCCGCTCGCTAGGCTTAATGTGCAAGCTAGCGTAGAGGTGCTTCATTGCTTTTCGTCCCCGCATAGCAGCGCGATCGAAGAACTCCGGATTTTTCTCCCGTGCCTGCAAATAGCGCCGCACGGCAGTACGCGCCGAACGAGGCACCTTTTGCTGCTGCTGCTTCATGAAGTCCACAATTCGCGCCACCTGGTAAGGTGGAAACTCTTGCAACAGCATGAAACCCGCATCCCGGTGTTCCGTTAGCTGACTGGTGAGCAGATGACCGACAAAAACTTCCTTGTGGTCGCGCACGTCACCTTGCCGCTGATACCATACCGCTAAGTGGCCGTAGAAGATGGGGTCAAGTTCCACCATCATCTTGTGCAGTTCTGCCACCTTGCTCAACTCGCGGTGCGGTGTAGTCAGCAGGCTGTTCAGCATTTCCAAACGCAAGTCACGTTCTGCTGTATTCATCACTACCTCCTAGTGGGGGGATTTCAGGAGGCAGATGTCGCACGCTCTTACTAGAAGAGATAAAAGTGCCGCGCAAGTTCAGAAAGCTGTTGCTTTTTACCGTGGAAGGGTAAGTATGTAAGCTTTCTAAGTTGGGGCGCGGCGACATCTACCATTATACAAAAAATTTCAGCACCCGATCAAGAGAGTTAACGATAAAAACCCCGCGCAAGTTAGCAAAGCGATTTCACTTTGGATCTCTACCGTTGAGCTACAGGCCCTTAAACGGACCTGGTGGGACTCGAACCCACAACCTCCCGCTTTAAAGGCGGATTGTGTGTAAGCTTCACAAGTTAGGGCGCGGAATATTAATGGTTGTTGGTTGTTGGTTGTTGGTTATTAGTTGTTGGTTGTTGGTTGTTGAGATAACGATCGCGCAAGTCAGAGAAGCTTTTTTTACACCTCTCCAAGTAGCGGAGAGGGTAGGGGTCGAACCTACTATTCGGGTTTGAATCGAACGTTTCCAGTTTGTATGCTTCTTAGGTCAGGGCGCGATCGCCTCTTTAATCAAACCAAGATTGGAAACCCGCACAAGTTAATCAAGCTAGATTCACTTTGGTGCTCTATCCATTTGAGCTACAGCTGCATTCTCAAGCAGCTGGTAGGACTCGAACCTACAACCTCCCGCTTAAAAGGCGGATTGTGTGTAAGCTTCATAAGTTAGGGCGCGGGTTGAAAATTTTTAATAATTGCTTTGCGCAAGTTAGAAAAGCTTTTTTCCTCAGCTGGCATGTTTCTGTTTTAAACTTAAGGCTACAGAAGGCCATAGCCCGCAGTGGGAGTTGCACCCACTATACCAGTTCCTTTTAAGTGTTTGTTTTTAAGTATGTAAGCTTCTCTGGTGAGGGCGCAGAACAAAAATCTAGCTTTATCCGTAAACTGCTTCTGGACGGATAATTAAGTTACCGCTGGGACTCCGATCCACTATATAAGAGGTTAAGCGATCGCGACCAATATCAAAATGCTGGGCAACGCGCTCCTTGATTGCGGTATCGTTCATGCCAGCCGTAACGCCTAGCTGACCTTCTGCCATATCATAGGAGTGACCTTCAAAGCGAACGTGAACCATACTGATACCTCCTTAAAACTGGGGGGCAAAATAATTTCATGGGCGGAGTCTATGCTAGGAGCAAAGGCACTCATTGCTAAGGAATTACCAGCATCCGTATCAGTTCACCAACGCTGATAATTTTTATAATAAGAAACGCCGCTCCAGATAATAGACCTGTCTGTGATGACGAAGGCGATCGCTCACTTGAGTCTGAGTGAGGCGATCGGAATCTGGAGATTTTTGCTCCGTCTCGGATGGGTTTAGATTGTGCTGGTTCGGTTTGATGTCCCACTCCAAAGGAGTTAAAACCTGTCGAACCAGTCTGACGTATAGTAACAACATCATCAATCTGTCTCGATTTCAACAATTTCTGATTAACTGTTAGAGCGTGTTTTCAAAGCCTAGTTCTTATCCCCTACAGGTTTGATTCTAGACTTCATTACAAGACGCTCTTACTTTAAACGCCCGGTTTCTTATTCGGTTGTCAAGGTTCAGATTGGGCATTGGCGAAGGAAGTTTTTACCTCTCACCTGCTTGCCACATCTTTATACTACACGCATACTACAAAGGTGTCAAGGGACTGCACAAAATTTTTTTAGGACTTACGCAGTAGGGTGTTATGCCGGAGCTAACGCACCCTAAATTAGTAGGAGTGTTACACTTTTAGGATCGCAACATCATAACTCAGCCATGAGCAGCTCTAACAAATCACCCAAAGTCCTGTGGCTGCAAGTTTGGGGACTGGCCGCCGTGCAGGGAGCGATCGCTTTAACTTGGGTGATTTATAACCTTTATTTAGTAAAACTTCTGACTCAGTTTGGCTTTCCCAAAGGACTGGCAACAGGACTGCTAATTTTAGAAAATATCTTGGCAGCTGTCATGGAACCGTTGATGGGGGGGCTTTCTGACCGATCCCAGCGCTGGATCGGCACGCGCTTTCCTTTTATTTCGGTAGGGATAATCTTAGCCTCGGCATTTTTCATTGCTATCCCAGCCTTTATGGTTTTTGGTTCTGCCATAGCAGCTATCCGCTGGGTTTTACCAGGGTTACTGGTAGCCTGGGCCTTGGCAATGACGGTGTTTCGCAGTCCCGCCCTATCTTTGCTAGGACGATACGCCTTTGGTACTAACCTACCCCAAGCCGCTAGTATCCTGACGTTAGTGGGGGGGGTAGCGGGAGCAATGGGCCCCCTCGCCAATCAATTTATTCTCAGCTTAGGGCCGATGGTTACCTTTGCTATTGGTTCGTTTACCCTCTTGGGTGCAGCTGTAGCTTTACGGTCGGTGAACCCAGAAATTAGCATAGAGCAGCCTAAGGTAGAATCTCCTGCCAGCGTCTCACCCTCAAGTAGTTGGCAGCAACTTTCTATTCCTCACCTGAGCTTAGTTTTTGGTGCAGGGGCGGGAGTTGCGCTAGGCTTTCGCCTCATGATGCAAACCTTTCCTCAAATTCTACAGAGCCAAGTTCCAGGAGCTAACAAAGGTTTAATCCTAGGCGGGATATTTATCGCCCTAGCCTTAACTGCAATACCTGCCGGAACTCTTGCCTCCCGCTTAGGCAACCGTCAAGCAATGACCTATGGTTTAGTAGCGATGGCGATATTTACCGCTCTGATGGTATTAACACACAATAGTGCGATCGCCTCTGGGTTAGCGATCGCCCTAGGAGGAACCTTTAGCTTAGTTTCTAATGGCACCATTCCTTTTGCCCTATCCATGGTGCCACCCGATAAAGCTGGCTTAGGCACTGGCATCTATTTTAGCGGCGGAGCCGTAGCTTCTAGCTTATTCGGTGCCCTATTCAGCCAACCCCAAAGCATAACACCTATAGTCAGTGCCCTCATCGGAGCCGCTGCTTTTTTAGCCGCCGCCCTTTTTGTAGCCACTAGTAGGAAGGATGAGGGATGAGGG
>DNXU01000306.1:0-304 GCA_003505715.1 Cyanobacteria bacterium UBA8803
CCCCTCACTCCCTCATCCTTGACATTAACGGTTCCTGTATCTGGCGTTGTAGGGATTCAGTAGTATCTATTACCATGCCTGCATGACCGGGGGATATGGTTGTTGCATCGCGCTCAGCTGAGGTAGAGGGCCATAGTACCCAGCGGCTGCCGGGGGATAAGGAGTTGAGACGGGCAGGATTTTGAGTTAACCAAATTGATGAGAGGTAGGGAGGATCGCCGCCATCTGCATCTTCTCCGGCATTGGTAGCGGCAAGGGCTTCTAAAACGGGTTGGTTGCCATGTAATATACCTGTTTTAGCCGG
>DNXU01000306.1:398-761 GCA_003505715.1 Cyanobacteria bacterium UBA8803
CGCAATCACTGCCGCCTCAAAATCGTCAACCTGCCAGCGAGCCGCACTATCCAAACAAATGATAATTTCTTGAGACCCAGTAAAAACCTCTAATTCCCGCACCAACAATTCCCCATAACGAGCGCTCGTGCGCCAATGAATTAGGCGGGTGGGGTCTCCCACGCGGTAAGGTCGTAAAGCTCTGGTCAGGTCTTCTGTAGCTGAGTGAGAGCGGCGATCGCTATACATTTGGGGACTATCTTCCCGTCCCATTTCATCAACTAGGGGACATGAGTTGAGGGGTAACACGGTGGGATAGACGATCGCCACTGCTGGAGCCTTCCAACTGCGACGACACCAAAACAGTCCCAAAGGAGTTCCCGT
>DNXU01000306.1:771-2630 GCA_003505715.1 Cyanobacteria bacterium UBA8803
CCCGTTCTGATCTGTACCTCGTACCACCGATACACCCCCCGTTGCTGCGTGGCATGGAAATAAATCCAGTGATGGATGCTTTGCGGTTCAATGGTTTCAATGGGCGTCCGCACTGGTTTTCCGAGTTCGGATTGAAGAACGTCCTGAACTTGCAGGAGGATTTTGGGGTAAGAGGTGGGATTTTCAATCTCTAATTCAATGGTCAGTTGCTCCCCAACACTCACGGGTGAAATCGGGTGTCGCCGCACCTGGAGGTGGCGCAGCGCTCGCACGGGTAGAACTGCCGCTAATCCCAGCAAGGCCACAATAATACCGCTGATGACGTAAAGCCAGCCAGCCATCGTGTTAGTCGCAGCACCAAAAAAACAAACTGCAATCCCCGCCAACAGCCAACCCCCATAAGCAGGGGTGGCCCAGCGAGTTTCTAACCAGTCAGTCGTGCGGTAGATCAGTCCCATCTGTCAAAAGTATCAGTAATTACAAATAAATAAAGAAATCTGCCACTCCCATACTCTCTATTTAGAATTTAAATATATACACGGTTGACTTTTGCTCAGAATCCATTTAGCTCGGTCGGAAAGGGTGCAACTGTTTGGGTCAACCTCGACTCAAAGGGAATTCAAAGATGAACACCAATAATTCTGCTGTAGGAATGCGGTCTCACCATGATAGCCGAAAGCCACTCCCACCGCCGCCCCACGGGCATGGAACAGCACCTCATCCAGAAGCGATTCATGCCCCTTCTATCAAGCAAATGGTCAAAGAAGGTCACGCCCACCATGCTTCTGACATTCACATTCGAGTCGGGCAAGTTCCCCGATTTCGGATTCGAGGTGAAATGATTGTGGCCAAGGGTTATCCCCAAGTCACCCCAGAAGTATTTGAAGCATACCTAGCGGAAATTCTGGTTCCGGCTCAAAGGAAAGAGTTTGCTGAAACCAAGGAACTGGATACGGCTATTTACTACCCAGGCTTCCTGCGCTGTCGGGTGAATTGCTTCGAGTCTCTCACTGGGGGAGCGATCGTGCTGCGCTTGATTAGCCTGGTTATTCCTTCCATTGACGAGTTGTCCTTGCCACCCGTTCTTAAAGACCTAGTTCACAGGCATCAAGGACTCATTTTAGTAACAGGCCCAACTGGGTGCGGCAAATCCACCACCCTAGCGGCCATGATTCGCCATCTTAATGAGACAGCCCACAAACATATTGTCACGATCGAAGACCCAATTGAATACGTACACTCCTCTCACAACTGCTTGATCAGTCAACGGGAGGTAGGGTTGCACACTCATGAATTTCACCAAGCCTTACGGGCTGTGCTGCGCGAAGATCCCGATGTCATATTGATTGGGGAAATGCGCGATCGCATTACCGTAAACACTGCCCTCCAAGCCGCACAAACTGGTCACCTCGTCTTCGGCACCCTCCACACTCGCAGCGCGATCCATGCCGTCAACCGTCTGCTGAACCTCTACCCTCCTGAGGAACATGCAGTCATGCGCATTCAGATTGTCGAGTCTTTGATTGCCGTCATTGCCCAACTTCTGCTACCAACAACGGATAAGAAGCGCCTTGCAGTTCACGACATTTTAGTCAATACTCCGGCAATGCAAGATTACCTGCTCAAGGGTGAAGAAGATGAAGCATTCCGTCTCATGGAAGACGACACCACGGAAGGAATGCAAGTGATGAACCAAGCCCTTTACGAACATTTGCTAAATGGCAAGTTCACGATTGAGGAAGCCCTAAAAGCCTCTCTCGATCCCCACGAACTAGAACGCAAACTCCGCACTGGTGGAGCCGATGCTGCTACCGCTACTCGTGACTGGATGATGGCTAGGTAATTGGTAATTGGTAATT
>DNXU01000306.1:2657-2925 GCA_003505715.1 Cyanobacteria bacterium UBA8803
AATTGGGGAAAAGCCAGCTTGTTGTCAGATTACCGATTACCAATTATATCGTGTCTAGGTGATCAATCGCCTCAATTGACTCAACAACGGACAATACTTATCTGTAAGCTTAATAAGCTGTACCTGCCGGGTCAGGTTCTTCTCCAAACCATAACACGGCGTATCCTTTGTAGATGCCAATCCCCAACGCTTGCCAATTTTTATCTTGCCAAATTCCCTGGTTCAGGATAACTGCATTATGGAAACTAAGCTGTCACGCTTTTAAATT
>DNXU01000485.1:0-3014 GCA_003505715.1 Cyanobacteria bacterium UBA8803
TCCCCATTCCCCATTCCCCATCCTAAATATCTAACCCAACAATCATTAGCTCCGGGGGATGCTCAACTGTAAAATTATAGGACAGCTCTTGAGAAGAGAGGGGGAGTAAGGTCAGAGACCATTCCAGCATACCCATTTCGCCCGTTGGAATCTGAGGATGGCAATCACTGAGGCGGACTTTGACTTGAGGATGGCAACTGACAGG
Organism: Cyanobacteria bacterium UBA8803; assembly: GCA_003505715.1. GTDB lineage: Bacteria > Cyanobacteriota > Cyanobacteriia > Cyanobacteriales > Coleofasciculaceae > UBA8803. The sequence goes on from DNXU01000485.1 coordinate 206, forward strand.
CAGCTGCTCAACGACCATGACATCAGCTTTATGGTTGTGTAAGTTGGTAATCAGCAGCTGATAGGCATAGGTAGCTAAAGTACGTCGCTGGTTGCCAATGGTTTTCTGTTCAACCTGGCGATCTAGTAAATTCCGCTCAATTTTTATGCCTTCATCAATGCCCAAATTAATCTTAAAGTCCTGACCGGGAGCAATATTCTGAATCTGGGTGGTGCCGATAAAGGTGTTATCGCGAAAGATACTCGCTTGTCCCGGTAGTAAGGTGACGCTGGTTAGGGGATTAGCAATCGTTGCTTGCAGGTAGGCGAAGTTCATCCGTCGAGGCAGAGTGATGTACTCAGCACGACAAGGGTAATCGTTGTTGAAAATGATAGTTTTATGGCTGGCACCATCACTGGGAATATTACAACGATTGCTGACGGCAAAGGTAACGATACCCGTTTGTTTGGCAACGTCTAATTTGCTCATTTCGGCCTTAAGACGTTCTAACTCCTCATCAAGTAGTGATTCTGATTCTACTACCGTACCTGCAAAGGGCATGGTAATCGAGGCACTTCTTGACGGTACTTTATCAGATTCTGCGGTAGTCTTGACTCTACCTCCCAAATCGCGAGATGGCTTCCCATCAATATACCAAGGAGCCAACTGGGGCAATTGGGTGCCCAGTTTTGGTTGAGCTGTAGATAGGGTGAGAGCCACCCCCAGCCAATCCTCGCCTGTGTTTTGTTGGACTCTAGCCAGGTAGCTGACATTTACCTTTTGGCTGGTGCGTTGCCAGCGCAAGTTATAAAAAGGCTGCCAGCTAGCTTGAGTAACGATATAGGACACCTCTAGCTCTAATTCAGCTGCCTCTGAAGGTTCTAGGGTGATAATGATATTAAAAGTTTCTTGACTCTGGGGTCTGGAAAGTTGATCCAGCTGCGATCGCAAAGCCTGTAATTGATTGTTTAACTGCTTTTGGTCTTTATCCTGCTGAGCGATCGCCGTTGATAATTTACACCAACGCTCTCCTACAAAATCCAGCAAATCCCCCATTTTAGGGATGTTCAGCGGTTCAGGATTAGCGGACTTTGTCCAGCCATCTAAGTAATGATTATTTAAGTCTTTGACAAAATTCCGTTGCAGGTTGAGCAAGGTGAGCATATCTTGGCCATAACGTTTTTGCTCTTCTAGTTGTCTAATTTCTTCTGTCAGCTGTGCCACTTTTGGATGAACCCCTTCCGAGGTCTCTATCCGTTCAGTACGCACCCCCAACAATCGCCCTCCTGTCATCCCAACACCAGATACTTGAACCGACTCGCTCACCAGCGTGGTTGGCAGTTGAGCAACGATCAATTCACGTTCCTCACCAGTTAGTTGCACGATACCTCGGCGCGTCACCAGCGCTTGGTCGTCGTACACCGTAACCTCACAAATGTGGGTGTCTACAGTCTTATTCATCCATCCTGTCCTTAGTTCTTGGTCGTTAGTTGGCTAGTTCATCTCCCCTGGGGTAGCGGATGAATTAACAAATGTCACTGCTGGATTAACTGTTATGACTTGCGTGCCATAGATCGCGCTGTCTCAGAGCTAATCTTTCGTTACATGTGCTATACAATCCGTTGCCACTAACGACCAATCCTTTTTAAGAATTTACCGCCTGTATCGGTACGATTCCGGCCAAATCGAGAATTTGGGGAATCAAGTCTTCTCGCTTGACCGCCATCATATGGACACCCTGACACAGTTGTTTGGCCAATTGGACTTGCTCGGCAGCTATTTTCATCCCTTCTTTTAAAGGATCTTCAGCAATTGCCAGTCGATCGATAATCCCTTGAGGAATATTGACACCTGGGACGTATTTATTGATAAATTCAGCATTTTTTGCAGATTTAAGCAGAAATATACCCGCTAACACTGGCTTGTTGGTGCCTGCTGCGATCTTCTCCATAAACATTTCCAGCCGCTCAAAATCACTAATTAATTGGCTCTGGAAAAACTCTGCACCCGCTTCTAGTTTACGCTCAAATCGACGCTGCAATCCAGACCAACTTTTCAGCTGAGGATCGACTGCTGCCCCAGGAAATAAGTCTGTGACTCCATCCGTCAGGGGTTTATCATTGCAGTCACTGCCGGAATTTAGCTTGTTAATCAGTTGCAGCAAGCGTACTGATTCCACATCAAAGACTGACTTAGCATCTGGATGATCGCCAGCTTTGACGGGATCTCCTGTCAGAGCAAGGATATTGCGGATTCCCAGAGCATAAGCCCCCATTAAATCCGCTTGCAGAGCAATTCGGTTGCGATCGCGACAGGCGATCTGACAAATTGGCTCAATTCCGTACTGAAGTAATAGCGCAGATGCCGCAATCGAACACATGCGCAGCACTGCTCTAGACCCATCAGTAATGTTAACGGCATGGACGCGGCCCTTAAGGGTTTGTGCCATTTTCAGCATATGGGCTGGATCGCCTCCCTTGGGAGGAGCTACCTCAGCAGTAATGAGAAATTCACCGGATTGCACAGCCGCCCGAAAGGAATTTTGAGTGGGGTTAGTCATTCGTTATTTGTTGTTTGTTGTTTGTTGTTTGTTGTTTGTTGTTTGTTGTTTGTTATTTGTGGTTTGTTATTTTTGGTTTGTTATTTGTGGTTTGTGGTTTGTGGTTTGTTATTTGTGATTTGTTATTAGACACTATGAGTGATCTCTTACAACGAAGGGATGAAAATATTTCTCTGTTTTGACCCTCTCCCTCTGCCTTTGCCCTCTCCCTATTTTCAAGCCAGCTATTGGTTGTTCGTCCTACCCTCCAACTAACAACTAACAACCAAC
>DNXU01000485.1:3118-7666 GCA_003505715.1 Cyanobacteria bacterium UBA8803
AACAACCAACAACCAACAACCAACAACAAATAACCAATAACTCTACAGTGGTGTGGAATAACCGAGAGCTGTTTTGACTTTCGATAGGGTAAAATGGGCGATCGCTTCTGCCTGCTGACGCCCTTCTCTCAATACCGACTCTAAATAGCCCTTATCCGCCATCACCGCTTGATACTTCTGTTGTATCGGTTTGAGGGCTTCAACAGTTGTCTCAGTCAGTAATGGCTTGAATTGCCCCCAACCCATATCCTGACATTCTGCTGCTACTGCTTCCTTAGTCTTCCCCGAAAGCAACATGTAGAGGGTTAACAAATTATTGCACTCCGGTCGCTCTGGATGATCAAATTCTAGACCTTTAATGGGATCGGTCTTGCAGCGTTTAATTTTCTTTTGAATGGCGTCTGGAGGATCGAGCAGATTAATCCGGCTCAACTCTGAGGGGTCAGACTTTGACATTTTCCGAGTACCATCAGTAAGACTCATCACCCGTGCGCCCTCTTTCCTAATGAGCGGTTGAGGCAACTTTAGTACTGGCTTTTCCGGAGAGCCAAACTGGTCATTTAAACGGATTACAATATCCCGCGTCAGTTCTATGTGTTGTTTTTGGTCTTCCCCCACTGGGACAAGATCCGTATCGTAGAGCAGGATATCTGCTGCCATCAACACCGGATAATCCAGCAAGCCGGTACTAACATTTTGACCCTGCTTCACGGCCTTTTCCTTAAACTGGATCATATCTTGGAGCCAATTAATCGGTGTGATGCAGTTGAGGAGCCAAGTGAGTTCGCTGTGAGCTGAGATATGGGATTGGACAAAGATCGTGGCATAGTTGAGATCGATGCCACAAGCCAGGTATAGTGCGGCGATCGTGTAAGTATCTGCTGCTAGTGTCGCGGGGTTATGGGGAACGGTAATCGCGTGTAAATCGACAACGCAGAAGAAATTCTCGTACTGGCTTTGACCTTCCACCCAATTACGAATTGCTCCCAGATAGTTTCCTAGGTGAAGGTTGCCAGTTGGTTGAACTCCAGAGAGAACGCGCTGCTTACCCATTGATTTTGGTTCAATCCTCGTGCTGGGATGGCTTAACAATTTGACAGAGCTATCCCTCATCGGGAATAAGCTCTGAAGGTTAGTTCTATCAATTTTGCCATTCCATCAGGCTATCTGGGTAGAACATGCTAAGTTTTTTAGATCGGGAGCACCCCATTTTTGCAGAAATACTCTCACACCAAGCTGCGTTCAAAAATAGCCAACTTCTCTCCCCCAGCTCCCCCAGCTCCTCCAGCTTCGGTTTACATTTACATAATTGGGATGCTCCCTTTGCGATCCCCCAGGCCATGATAGAATTACCTATAACCTATCTATCGTCGCCATAGACAAGTTTCTTGTCTTGCGTGACACAAATCAAATAAAACTGGGAGCAATCTCAGGGATTGGGGCGATGGTGTCCCCCATCAGATTCATTACTGATTTAGCCAGAGGCAATAGCAGTTTCTGGCTAGATCGTTCCCCGATTTTATTGGTGGAAAGAATCTCAAAACAGTAAATAAGGGTACTGTATCGGGAATGGTCTGTACTATTTCAAGCACAAATTGTTGCTGAAGTCAAGCCTTCCTGGTAGTTGTGATAACCCGTTTATGATGTGATTGGACTGCTCATGGCTCAAATTCAGTTTTTTAAAGGGATAGAAGAAGAAGTTGTACCGGACGTGCGGCTAACTCGCTCTCGTGATGGCAGCAACGGTACAGCCACATTTTATTTTGACGAGCCTAAAGCTCTCGACGGTTCCAGGATGGAAGAGATTACCGGAATGTACATGGTAGATGAAGAAGGAGAAATTGTCACGCGAGAGGTAAAAGGCAAATTTATCAACGGTCGGCCTACGGCCTTAGAAGCAGTTCTAATCATGAAATCCCATGGAGAATGGGATCGATTTATGCGCTTTATGGAACGCTATGCCGAAGAGCATGGCCTGGGATTCAGTAAAGCTTGATCCAAGAAGGAGAGGGAGATGAAGAATATAATTAGCTCTTTGTTATCTCCGCCTTCCCCGTCCCTTCTCCCTCTCCCTAAATGCCAAATCAGCCTCATCCTGACTTAACCCAAAAGACGGTGAATTGCGCAGTTATCACTGTTAGCGATACGCGATCGCCGGAAACTGACCGCAGCGGCCAACTCATTCAGCAATTGCTACTTGAGGCTGGTCATGCCGTAGCATTGTACAAAATTCTCCGGGATGAACCAACCCAAATTCAGGAGCAACTCAAAGCGTTAGGAGAGCGCACAGACCTAGAGGCTGTAATTTTTAATGGTGGTACTGGCATTGCTCCTCGAGATACCACTTATGATGCCCTAGAGAGTTTGCTAGAAAAGACTTTGCCGGGATTTGGTGAGGTCTTTCGCTGGCTCAGCTATCAGGACATCGGTTCCCGGGCGATCGCTTCCCGGGCGATCGCCGGAGTCTATCAAAGGAAGCTAGTCTTCTCCATTCCTGGCTCTACAGGTGCTGTCAAACTTGCCCTGCAACAGCTAATTTTGCCAGAACTCGTTCATCTGGTCACTCAGCTCAACTCATAAATTTTCAAATAATTTAGTAAAGATAGTTGACATCCAGTCCAAGCATCGCTAAGATTAAAAAGGTGTGAAAAACAAGCCCCCATCGTCTAGAGGCCTAGGACACCTCCCTTTCACGGAGGTAACAGGGATTCGAATTCCCTTGGGGGTATAGATAAATGTCAAAGATATAAAACTTTGCATCCTGAAAAGGAGATAAAACCCAACGCTTCTGTTGCGAGCCTCCAATCCTAATGAATTTCTAAAAGGTGCAGGTATTATTTTTGGATCAATTTATCCAATTTTTCTCTAATAGCTAACTGAATTAACGAATATAGCAAAACCAAGAACCAGAAACCCGAAAAGCTAAAAGCTGCGATCGCCCAACCATTATGAGGCACCAACAGCAGCACTGTACCAGCTAGCAAGGTAAATCCAGTTAAACAAGCATAAATTAGACTTTTCAGAGCGAGATGAATCCGTTTGAGAGCGCGATCGCTTTCCAGGGAACGAACGCGCACCTCAAGTTCGCCTTGTTCGAGGCGAGATTCTAAACGCTGAAGTAAAATTTCCGTAGCACTTGGCTGTTGCAATTTATACTTAATGAAGTCCCTAGCTTGCCGAGCCAATTCCTTGACAACTTGCCCCTGCCCTCTAGAAACCGTTAAGCTTTTAACAAAAGGCTGGCTAGCTGCCAACAGGTTGTATTCAGGATTGAGGGCACGAGCGATGCCATCAAGGGTGGTTAAGGACTTTAAAATAAAGGTCATCTGTGCTGGTAAGCGAAAAGGTTGCTGCTCAAACATCAAATAAATTTCGCTACTCAGTTGCTCGAACGCCTGAATGTCGATCGGTTTTTCCCTAAACTTATCTAAGATAAAGGCTACTAACCGTTTGACCGGAGTCATATCCGGTACAGGTTCAATTAACCCTATATAAGTCAGAGTATTTACCACCTCATCGGTATCTTTCTTGAGGACAGCAAAAAAAGTCTTAACCATTTGGTCTTTGGCAATCGACTTGACTTCTGCCATCGTGCCAAAATCATAGAAAATGATGCTGCCCTCATGAGTAACTGCCATATTGCCGGGATGGGGGTCAGATTGAAAAAAGCCATCTTCTAACAACTGTTTGAGATAGCAACAAATGCCCAGTTGGATGACCTCATTAGTATTGATGCCGCAAGCTTCGAGAGTTTGGCGATCGTCAATCTTGATACCAGGGAGATATTCCAGCGTCAGCACCTTTTTGGTCGTGTACCGCCAATAAACTTGCGGAACTATAATTCGCGGATAATTAGTAAAATTCTGGCGAAAGCGATCGGCATTTTTGCCTTCATGGATGTAGTCAATTTCCTTATAAAGTAGGTCAAAAAATTCATGGTAAATCGCCTCTAAGTCATACTTACGAGTCCAAGGCAAATACCGATTGCCAAACCGTACCAGTTGATGCAGCACTTCAAAATCCAAATTGAAGAGCTTTTCGATACCGGGCCGCTGCACTTTAACGACAACATCTTCTCCCGTATGCAGCCGTGCTTTATGAACTTGACCCAAACTGGCAGAGGCGAGGGGATAAGGATCGAAGTCCCGATACAAGGCATAAATTGAGTTGCCCAGTTCAGATTCAATCACTGCGATCGCTTCAGTCGCGCTAAAGGCAGGCACCCGATCCTGCAATTGTCCCAAAGCCTGCACGTACTCTAAAGGCAACAAATCAGCACGGGTCGATAGTGCCTGCCCGATCTTAATAAAAGTCGGCCCCAAATCAAGCAGCGTACCCACTAACCACTGGGCACGACGGTTACGGTGATTGGGGGAGTCTTTGGCAACAGTTTGGTCCCACCATAAATAGAACATCAATTTAGCCGCCGAACTAAAAATGTCAAGCTGGCGTGCTAGGGGCGAGTAATTAGAACGTTGCCAACGAGGTGGCTTGGGCACAGCCTTGGTGAGCATATTGCCTAGGACAGGGAGAGGGATGAGGGATGAG
>DNXU01000485.1:7803-11873 GCA_003505715.1 Cyanobacteria bacterium UBA8803
TCATCCTTCATCCCTCATCCCTATTTCTGAGGTAAGGTAACGGTAAAGGCGGTCACTGAACTTTGAGAATTGGCTAAGGGGTTGCTGGAAACCTCAATTGTCCCATTCAAATGCTCGACTAAACACTTAACCAACGCCAAACCCAATCCCGTACCTGGAACTGCTTGTTGAGTAATTCCTTGACCACGTCGGAACTTTTCAAAAATATGCTTGAGGTCAGTAGGTGAGATCCCTAGTCCCGTATTGGTTAACGTTAAGACCACATAATTTCCCGATGGCTGAACCTGAACAGAGATTTGCAGGTCAACCGTAGTGCCTAGGTCAGAATACTTGCCAGCATTGGTTAAGAGTTCCAGCAGAATGCGATTTAAGCTATCGGGATCGGTATCGAGCGATAGCGATGAGGCTGGAGCATCTACCTTCAAAGTTAACCGCTTATTGACCCATTTCTCCTCAAACGATTCGGCTAACTTATGAATGAGAAGCATGAGGTCAAAGGTTTGCCTTTGCAGCTGGGATGGGTTGGATTCTAGCTGCTGTAGGCTTAGTAAGTCGTTGATCAGCTCGATCTCTTGATTGCACTGCTCCTCCAGAATTTCCAAGTACTTGTCACGACGCTTGGCAGAGAGTTTAGGCTGACGCAACATCCGAATTGCGAGACTCATCGCGGTTAAAGGCGTCCGCAGCTCATGATTCATGGTGCTAATGAAGTCCTCCTTGAGCTGATTAAATTCTTGGAGTTGCTCAACCTGCCGACGGGTTTTTTCGTATAATTTGGCCTGAACATCTAAACTATGCTGTAACTGTGCCGTGCGTTCTGCGACTAAGGATTGCACTTGCTCTAGCGTTTGGTTCTGGATAATAGTGGCACTTAGTTGGGTACTCACCCACTTCACCATCTCTAACTCATCATTGAGCCAGGGGCGAGGTTGATTATGTTGCAGTACCAGGAATCCTAACAAGGGAGCAGGCTCAGATCTATGGCTCTTGAGTCCCAGTAAGGGAACCATCAGCAGGGCACTCATCATTTCCTGCTCAAAGATAGAAACACTTTGATTTTCTAGGTCGATATCTAGAGTATCTTGCCAATCGGCGATCGCTAGCGGTGTGGGAGCGTTTTTCAGCGCTTCTTGGCACCAGTAAGACTCAGACAGCAAGAAAGATTGATTTAACAGCCTGCTGGATTTTGCTGCTCCATTGGTAAATTCACCATAGGTTTCCTCCCACCACTCAGCCGCCACCGTGACTCGATCGGGCAACTGCTGCTTGAAACCTCGGTTTTCTAAGGGCGGATCGCCCTCTTTCAAGAGTAGGAGCAAGCTGCGATCTACCTGAAGTACTTCAGCGGTAACTGCAATCGCCACCTGAAGAATCTCATCTAGATTTAGATGGCTACGCATTGCCAGACTCAACTGGTTGAGTAAGGCTTGGTATCGCTCGGCAGCCCGTGCTTGGTGAGTTAGTTGGACGTGAGAAATTGCGATCGCTACTGATTGGGCACTGCTACTTAACAGTTGTTTCTCTTGATGTGTCCACTCGTGCGGCTCTTGTCGTCCTAGAATAATCACTCCATTGACTGAAGCTTGAAATCTGGTATGGATTAAAAGCAATGCCCTAGCTGGTAAAAGTTGAGGATAACCCTCTATAGCAAACCCATAATCAGATTCTTGAATATCTCGAATTGCCAGTATTTCTTCACCTGAGGAATTAACTCTCAGTAGAGGATGTTGCCACAGTTGCGCTTGGTGCCTTTTTGGAGCTAGAGTATATTTATCACTAGAACACCATAAGGCCATGTGGGAACTAATGACAGAATTCTCCATTGCCCCAATTAAGCAACTATCTACCTGCAACATCTCTCCTAAAGCCCTGGCAATTGCTGAGAGTAAGGTTTGGGGTTCTGGGTTAGTGAGGATGATTTGGGTAATCTGTTGCCCAATCTCAGTGGACTCTGCCGGATAGTGCATGAGTGAAGCCTGATGCTCCTGTGTGACAGCTAGTTCAACGGTGTGAGCCAAACCTAGAGTCAAATGGTTTACCATTGGGGCTTTTGTAGCACTAGTTACACAGCGCATTACTAAAGGGTTATAAGCAAGTCAGAATCAGGGCTAAAGACAATGGGATAGTCGATTGTTAACCAAATGCACTAGTGACATACTTCATCGTGCCATGTGCTACGGATAATAGCCGTAAAACTCAAAGCAGACTTTCAGGTAAAGCATTTGACGGTGTTGATATTTCAAATTGGTTAAATCAATTCTTCCAAAGGTAATAGTGTCCCTATTGATTGTTCCCGGTTAGCTCGGCTTTCTATCAACGGGCATAAATTTTTTTATCTAGGACTTATACAGGACTTATAAAGGATTCTCCCCGATCTGTTGTGATAAGTTAATTTAATAGATGGTAACCAACCATCACCCATCACCCATTACTTTGTAACACAAGATACATTTCCCCCAGATAACCAGGAAACTATAAACTACCGAGATTGCTTCTGCCTTGCCCGAGCTTGAGCCACCTCGCTATTTTGGCGATAAAGGGCGATCCGGTCTTGAGCAATTTGGTAGCGCTGATGTTCTGGCTTAACCGCACCCATCAAATCGGAAGCTCGCTGCCACTTGGCCGCCAAATCTAACCACTGCGCCGCAGTTTGGGCATTTTTCCCCTCAGCCTCAGCTTGTATAGCTAGTCGCACCGCTTCAGTAAAAGGATCGGAGGTTGGGGTTGATCCTGATGGTGGAGACGGAGACGTTGCTGGCTTGGGTGGTAGCTCACCTGTAGAATTGGCAGTGCGAGTTGCCAACTCAGTGTTCGGCTTTGACCCCCATTGAGCATAAACTAACCAACCTACGGCTATGAGCAGTAAGCTAAAGCCAACACCTTTGACCAGGTTGTCCCCGAACCTACTGTTTTCATGAAGTTTACGGGAGGCAACCTTGGGGAAAATAGGTTTGTTTTGCGGTAGGTGCTGGTAATTCTTGAGACCCCGAACCACTTTTTGGAAGGGGTTAGGTTTCTTCAGAACGATCTCTTCTGACCACAGTAGCTCTTGGGGGTTGCGGCTAATTTCTTCCAACCACAGCAACTGTTGCTCTCGCACAATGCGGCTGTTAATCCTGACACGACGAATGTTACGCGGATCGATACCCTCAAGAATCTGGCGGATTTGGTTGACTAGCACCGACCTATCCAGTTGTTCTGCCAAAGCTGCCTCACACAAAAGTTGCAGCACACCCTCGGCAAAAACTGCTCGGGTTCTAATCCGAGCATCTGCCAGCTTTTGATTCAAAATTTGAATAATCGCCGCAACACTACCCTGGTGAGCTTGTCTGGCGATGTCATCCATTGGGTCTTGCATTTTTTTTTTAAGCCATGGATTGGTAGGTATGCCTGACTCTTATTAATTTACAGAAGTCTTGGTCAAACGAAAATTGTACCCTCGCTAGAGTTGGGATTGGGAGTAGGAGTGGGGATATCCCGTACTCCTCCCTCCATACCCAGGGTGTAGTACTTATAGCAAGTGGCTACTTAAAGATAGTAGTTTTTCTCCCCCAGTTCCACCAGCTTCCCCAACTCTGGCTATCTACTAGTATGAGGCGCAGCTTGGTGAGAGCTGGGAGAGGAGCCGATTAAACTCATTGGCAATCTAGCTGCGCCAGAGCCTTTACAAAGTTTTACAATATTAGCGAACAAGTTATAGATCCATTAGGAAACGTCTCNNNNACTACCCGCCACATTCGTATCTATGCTGCCGAGGTCAAAGATAATGAACTAATTGAAAGCCAAAACGTTTTAACCCTAGACGTAGATCCAGATAACGAATTCAATTGGAATGAAGACACCCTACAACAGATATATCGCAAATTTGATGAACTAGTAGAAAACTATAACGGTGAAGATTTAACAGAATACAACCTGCGCCGTATTGGTTCAGACCTAGAGCATTATATGCGATCACTATTACTCCAAGGCCAAATTAGCTATAACATTGAAAGCCGGGTGCTTAACTACAGCATGGGATTACCCCAAGTAGAGCCTCAAGCCCAATAATGGCTAATGGCTAATGGCTA
>DNXU01000485.1:11893-14188 GCA_003505715.1 Cyanobacteria bacterium UBA8803
TGTTTGTTATTGGTTGTTGGTTGACATTGGTCATTAGCCATTAGTAATTTTCGCTGCGCTTTTGCTGAATCATTTGTTTTACAGCCTTCTGCCGATTGGCTAAGAAACGGCTCCAAAAACCCGGTAGAAACTTATCCATCGTTTCCGCGAGTGCCCAACTTTCTAAGTTGATCATTTTGTAGAGCAAATCGTGGGAATTTTGGAGTTGGGAAATTATTTGCTTTATCTCCAGACTTGCAGGCGAGTTAAGTTCTGCAAAGGATGGGTCTGGCGATACTTCAACATCCAGCTTAGGCATGGCGATTTAGGTGAAGGGGAAGAGGCAGCAGGGAAATGTTACCAAATCTAAGTAACAAATGCCTAACTTTCTTGAGTAAGGGTTTTCAAATAAATAAGTATCCAAAGGTTTACCAAAATGCCCATGAGCGAAGAGATTGTTCAGCCAGTGTCTGAACAAAAGCCCTTTAGTCCTTGGATGTATAAGCCCTGGTGGTGTCAGCCTTGGTCAATCCTGTTAACAGGAATCATAATTGTCACTGGCAGCTGGGCACTAAGCAAAACAGTTTGGTTAACGGCTGCCATCTCAATAGCCATTCTAGTATGGTGGATATACTTTTTATTACTATGGCCTTGGCTGCTGAGGCTGAGCGCTGTTGACGATCACGCCCCCAAATCTCCTCAAAACGAAACCTAAAAATCTTCCTTTCCCGTGTCCTGTTTCCCCTTTTTGCTTTCCCCCTTCCCGTCCCTCCTCCCTCTCCCCCTCAATCTATTACAATCTGTAAAGAAACTGAAAAGGGAAGGCTAAATGCGCGTTGCGATTATTGGGGCGGGACTTGCTGGGATGGCGACGGCGGTAGAATTAGTTGATGCTGGTCATACGGTCGAAATCTTTGAATCCCGTCCCTTTGTGGGAGGAAAGGTTGGTAGCTGGGTAGACCCTGACGGTAACCACATTGAGATGGGGTTGCACGTCTTTTTTGGCTGCTACTATAACTTATTTGATTTGATGAAGCAAGTGGGAGCCTTGGACAACCTGCGCCTCAAAGAGCATACTCATATCTTTGTCAATAAAGACGGTCGCATTGGTGAATTGGATTTTCGCTTCTTCACTGGTGCCCCCTTTAATGGACTGAAAGCCTTTTTTACTACCTCTCAGCTATCCCTCCAGGATAAGCTACAAAACTCCATTGCCCTAGGGACTAGTCCCATCGTGCGGGGTTTAGTAGACTTCGATGGGGCAATGAAAACCATTCGCGACTTAGATAAAATCAGCTTTGCCGACTGGTTCCGAAACCATGGCGGCAATGAGGGTAGCTTGAAACGGATGTGGAACCCGATCGCCTACGCCCTAGGCTTCATCGACACCGAGAATATTTCCGCCCGCTGTATGTTAACCATCTTCCAGTTCTTTGCTGCCAAAACTGAGGCATCGGTGCTGCGAATGCTGGAAGGTTCTCCCTACGAATACCTGCACAAGCCAATTATTGATTACCTGGAAGCCCGAGGGGCAAAAATCTATACTAGGCGACGGGTGCGGGAAATCCTCTATACCGATGCTGGGACAAAAACGAAAGTGACTGGCTTAGTCATTGCCAAAGGCGAAACCGAAGAAACTATCACCGCCGACGCCTATGTCTGTGCCACTGATGTTCCTGGAGTACAACGCCTGCTACCCGAAACTTGGCGCAAGTGGTCAGAGTTTGACAATATCTACAAACTAGATACAGTGCCCGTCGCTACAGTGCAACTACGATTTGATGGCTGGGTGACTGAGTTACATAACGCCGAGAAGCGGCAGCAACTCACACAAGCCGTAGGGCTGGATAATCTGCTATATACTCCAGATGCTGACTTCTCCTGCTTTGCCGACTTAGCCTTAACCAGTCCTAGCGACTACTATAAAGAGGGTCAAGGTTCGCTCTTACAATTGGTGCTAACTCCCGGCGATCCGTTTATCCGGGAGAATAATGAAGCGATCGCCCAAAAAGTTCTCCAGCAAGTTCGCACCCTCTTTCCCTCAGCTCGCGACCTAAACATGACTTGGTACAGTGTAGTCAAACTGGCTCAGTCTCTCTATCGCGAAGCCCCAGGTATGGATCTTTATCGTCCCAACCAAAAGACACCCGTAACTAACTTTTTCCTGGCTGGTAGCTACACTCAGCAAGACTATATCGATAGCATGGAAGGAGCCACCCTCTCAGGGCGTCATGCAGCCAAGGCCATTCTGGAAAATGCCATGGAATTGGTGCAACGCTCTCCTGTAACTACAGTTTAGTTGTTGGTTGTTGGTTG
>DNXU01000485.1:14457-14599 GCA_003505715.1 Cyanobacteria bacterium UBA8803
CCATCACCCATCACCAATTACCATGTCAGATTGGCTAGAACACAGCGTACAAGTAGAAGTAGAAGTTCCTATTGAGTTAGTTTGGAACCTCTGGTCTGACCTAGAGCAAATGCCGCGTTGGATGAAATGGATTGACTCCGTC
>DNXU01000485.1:14632-18848 GCA_003505715.1 Cyanobacteria bacterium UBA8803
GAAACTCGCCAGTGGTGGCCTTGAATTCAGCTGGCTATCCCGTATTTTGAAAGTGATACCCCATCAGATTATTCAGTGGGAATCAATTGATGGTTTGCCTAATCGAGGTGCGATTCGCTTCTATGACCGTCATAGCAGCAGTATTGTTAAACTGACAGTTGCTTACGCAATTCCTGGCATTCTCGGTCAGTTGATGGATAATCTCTTTTTAGGCCGAGTCGTAGAGTCTACCATCCAGGCTGATTTACAGCGGTTTCGAGAGTATGCTCTCAACATGAAAACTTAATTCCCCAGCCAAACCCCTATGTCCCTGGCCAACGATTTAAACCTGGTATCATTTAGCTTTTTGAGCATAAATAATGGAAACCACTTAAATCCAATTTCAAAATAATAATTTTTTAAAAAAGACTTTGATTAAGTTGGTATTGTTTATGGTTATATTATTTGGCAAGCTAAAGTCTTAAAGATTTCATCACCTGAGGAAATTCGAGGTGAATATACAGGATAATTAACTCTTAAATTATCCTGAATTTCACTTGGATATAACTGAAAGAGTTGGAGGGAATTTTTATCATCATACTTTTTGTCATCATTCAAGGCTACAAGAATAATACTTTGGGGATTAATAGAGAAAAACAGCTGCACATATTCGCTGAGCTGCTCAATACTTTCTTGACGGTTGATATCGGCTACAACTACTGCTCCACTGGCTCCTTTCAGGTATAACTGCGATAGCCTCTTGTATTTAGAATTACTTGCTAAATCCCAGATAGCTAGCTGTAGAGTTAGGTTTTTATCTTTTAATTCCAAGGCTTTATAATAAATTCCCACTCCCATACGTGAACAATAGGGTTCTCTAAGCGAGTATGCTGACAAGCAACGAGTTAATTGACTTTTGACGGCATCACAGTCACCCATAATGCAGATTTTTTTAGACACTTTGGCCATAAATAAGCAGTAGCTCTATCAGAAAATTTTAATCTGCAAATAGGGAGAGAGAGAAGGGGCAGAGGGAAAATAGAGCGGGGCACGTCCAAATTAAGGCTTGCTGAGATGCCTTAAAGCATAGATATCCCCTGCACGGCCTGTGGCGAAACGCAGCGAGTGAGATACATCTTTACTGGACTGAGTGATAAAGATAATTAGGGCTAGGAACGTCAAAGCCGCTGTAAGAGAGAAAATCCCTTCATAGCCCACTTGGTTGGCAATTGAACCAAATACTGGGCCTGCGATCGCAATTCCTAAATCCAGCCCGCTAATAGAGACAGCAAATACTTGACCGCGTTCGCTAGGTGTAGCTCGGTCTGAAATCAAAGTCACCATCATCGGCATCAAGGTTCCCGCACCAGCACCTTCCAATATACCTGCCAGCAAAAACCCTTGAGGACTTTTAGCACCAGCAATCATCAACATTGATACCCCGTAGCAAACCAAACTCCCTGTAATAAAAAGTCCCCGTCCGTAGCGATCGGAGGCTCGACCTACTACCAAACGCATCGTAAAACTGGCGATCGCAGCAGTAGTAAAAAACCAGCCAGCATTGAAGTTAAGCCCAGTTTCTCGAATAAACAAGGCAATAAAAGTAGTGAGCGATCCCACGGCCAAACCTACCAGTAACAAAACTAAGGCAGGAATCCGTAGCCGAGGACTGACCAATAGCTGCCAGAGTACTTTTAAGGATAGGGGGTCAGTCTTCGAGCCTGATACCCGCGCTATTTCAGGCTCGCTCACCTGTTGGGCAAAGATCGTGCCCAGCAAACCTAGCCCTGCTGCAAATAGAAATAAGGGAGCGTAACCAGCCCCAGCTTGTACCAATCCGCCTACTGCTGGCCCTAAAGCCATGCCAATAGGGGTCACTAGACTCATATAGCCAATCAACTCACCTCGTTGATTTACTGGCGACAAATCCGTCACCAGAGCCAGATAACCCGTGGTAAATGCGGCAATGCTAATGCCGTGGAAGATGCGGAGTGCCATTAACAGGCCAATGGAATGAACCACCAGATACCCTAAAGGCGCGATCGCAGCAACAACAGTACCGATAATCACGACTAGCTTGCGGCTTTTATGGTCAGCTAGCTGCCCCAGGATTGGCCGGAAAAATAACAAGCCGATCGCAAAGCTGCCCATAACAATTCCCACCTGCTGCTTAGTTCCTCCTACATCCTCAATATAGGGGGGCAGCGTTGGCAGCATAGAAGCTAAACTCGACCAGAATAGTAGACCCGTGGCAAATAAAATCAGCAAGTTTTGGCGTTGTTGCGCCTCTATCCTCATGAAATTTTTCAAAATTATGCATCCTTATACACTTTATTCCTCCTGTTTAATATTCTTAACATTAGCTTCAATAACTTCCCTCACCCGATAGATTGGTCTTCCTTGAGATTCGTGGTAAGTTCGCATCAAAAGTTCTCCCAACAGGCCAAAACTAAAGAGCTGCACGCCCGTTAACAGCAATACCACTGCCAAAATCAGTAAAGGGCGATCGCCAATATCCTCGCCTAACCCTAACTTGAGGAAGGTAAGATAGACTCCTAAGGCTGTCCCTGAGAGCATAGAAATCATGCCCAGCAACCCAAAGACATGCATGGGTCGGGTCAGGAACTTTTTCATAAAAAAGACGGTGAACAAATCCAGGACAACCCGGAAAGTACGTCCAAGTCCATACTTGCTGCGACCGTGAAGACGAGCGTGATGACGCACGACTAACTCGGTAATTCTGGCTCCTTCGATAAAGGCCAAAGCAGGCAAAAACCGATGCAACTCACCGTAGAGGTTCATATCGGCCACCAACTCCGAGCGATAAGCTTTAAGAGAACAACCGTAGTCGTGTAACTTGACCCCGGTAATTTGCCCAATTAACCAGTTAGCAACTTTAGAAGGCAGCAATCGCGTCAGCGCTGCATCCTGACGATTTTTCCGCCAACCGCTGACTAGGTCGTAGCCTTCCTCTAGCTTGGCAAGTACCAGGGGAATATCAGCCGGATCGTTTTGCAGATCACTATCTAACGTCACAATCGCCTGACCCCGAGCGTACTTAAATCCAGCAGCCATCGCTGCCGTTTGACCGTAGTTACGACGCAGCAGCACAGCTCGCAGATGGGGGTGATTTATAGCTTGTTGCTTAAGTAGTTGGGCGGAGCCATCTGTAGAACCATCATCCACACAGATGAGTTCGTAACTCAGCTGGTTAGCAGTTAAGGTCTGAGCAATGGACTCAATTAGTTGAGGCAAACTCTCCAATTCGTTATACACCGGAACCACTACAGATACTTCCGGTCTTGTCAGATCTAAGGAGTCGCTAAGAGATTGCAAACTTTGAGATATCGCTGAACTTTTCATTCCTATACACCACATTGAAAATAAAAACAGGGTTTGTCATTCCTGAGGTTGAAAACTGGCTACCACGCGCCCTGCTTCCTTGAATCGCTGATAGTATGACCGTGAGATCTCGTCTCCTTGTTTCGAGAGTCGGTCAATTCCAATCCCATTACGGCCTTGGTCTTTCCCAGAACTATGGATGTATTCTTTGTCTCCCAAATACAAACCCACATGGTTTACTTTCTCCGGCGTGCCAAAGAAGACCAGATCCCCAGGCATTAATTCCTCAATTTCTATCCTTTGAGTAAAAGCCGCTTGCTGATAAGAATCCCTCGGTAGCCAAATTCCCGACGCCGCAAAAGCTGCCTGCATCAGTCCCGAACAATCGTAGTTGGGTCCAAGATTACCACCCCAAAGGTAGTAATTCGGCTGTTGCATCGCTGTTTTAGTAAAGGCAATCACAGCTGGAAGTCGGTTCTGGATTTGGGTTAGTGAAAGAGCGATCGCCTGATAAGCTACAGCAGCAGGTTGCAATTGCGCCAAATCTTCTACCCGCAACCAACCAGAATAACCATCCTCGCACAAACGCACCTCAACAGCCTTGCCCCCAGGCGCTTCTGACAACACCTGCAAATGTCGCCCTAATGCGGCTTGAGTGGCCAAGCGATCGCAGGTGGGAGAATCATAGAGATTTAGATTAACGCAGCTGTTGTACTCACCAGTCTGTGATTCAACTAATTGTTTCAACGAAACCATAGGGATATGACCTAATTACAGGGTTTGCCCTCTCAGGCGGGTAAGGCAAGTCATGGCTAACTGTAAGGTAAAATCCGCTGGCAAACAACTAGTGCTGTAATTACATTAAGTCTTGCTACACTTAGTTAAAAGGATTAAG
>DNXU01000485.1:18901-20075 GCA_003505715.1 Cyanobacteria bacterium UBA8803
ACTTTAAAAGTTCTTTTGTTGAAGCTGAGAGATGAAGACGGCGAGATTTATGACAATATTAGATTTCATCCCAAGGTACTCCTCAGCATTGATACACCCTTGGTTCAGTATATGGAATATGTGAACAAGCTAGAACCGTCTCAATGGTCTTGTGGTATAGCAGATGAATGATGATTTTTGATGTAGGATAATTCAGCATTCAGCGTTCATCATTCATCATTGTCCCGTGACCTTCTTCCGCAAAGACGAACACCTCGACCAACTGGGCACCGCCATCCTAGATGCCACATGGGCAGAGTTTCCAGGGTTGGCTCGCACTCAAATTGCTCTGACCTGGATTGTCTACGATCCACCCGTGCCAGTCAATACTGGCGGTGCCCTCTCAGCAGAGGAATTCTGGAAGCACCAAGTCCGGGGGTTTAGCTATCGAGGTGTGGAAAGGATTTACCCGGCTGGTTTAGTCAAACTGTTCTATTTGGTTGCTATCCAGGAGTGGTTGGAAACTGCCATGGTGGGGCCATCCGCTGAGTTGGATAGAGCGATACGGGATGCAATTGTCGATTCTAGTAATGATGCGACTAGTTTAATTGTCGATATCTTGAGCGGTACGACTAGCGGCCCAGAATTACCACCCGGACCGTTTGAAACCTGGAAGTTCCAACGCAATATCGTCAATCGTTACTTTCAGTCCCTCGGTTGGCAAGAACTCGAATCCATAAATGTCAATCAGAAAACCTGGAGCGGTAGTCCTTACGGTCGGGAACGGATGTTTCTGGGAGAGTTAATGGAAAACCGGAATATGCTGACTACCAATGCCACGGCAAGGCTGCTGCACAGCATTGTTGGCGGAGTCGCGGTTTCATCGACGCGATCGCAGATGATGATGAGTTTGATGAAACGTAGCCTCAACCCTGCTGACTTGAAGGACGACGAGGCAAACCAGGTTACGGGTTTNNGGCCTCCCTTCAGAGGCACAGTTGTGGTCTAAAAATGGCTCGACAACTCAAGTCCGTCACGACGCTGCCTATATCGAACTCCCCTCCCAATCACCCTATCTGTTAGTGGTGTTTACTGAGGGTAAAGCTCACAGCATAAATCAGGCTATTCTCCCCTTTATTTCTCAGCAAGTGGCGATGGCCATGTCTGAAGTATGAGGAAGTGAGGGGGTGAGGGG
>DNXU01000592.1:0-3281 GCA_003505715.1 Cyanobacteria bacterium UBA8803
GATTTTCTCCCAGCAGGCGCTTGCTCATTTCAAGGGCTTGGCGAAAGAGTGGTTCCGCTTCGCTGTACCTTCCTTGACTATAGTACAAATAGGCCAAATTGTTGAGGCTACCTGCCACATCGGGATGATTTTCTCCCAGCAGGCGCTTGCTCATTTCTAGGGCTTGGCGATAGAGGTGTTCCGCTTCGCTGTACCTTCCTTGACTATAGTACAAATCTGCCAAATTGTTGAGGCTAGTTGCCACATTGGGATGATTTTCTCCCAGCAGGCGCTTATACATTTCAAGGGCTTGGCGATAGAGGGGTTCCGCTTCGCTGTACCTTCCCTGACTTTTGTACAAAACAGCCAAATTGTTGAGGCTACTTGCCAAATCGGGATGATTTTCTCCCAGCAGGCGCTTATTCATTTCGAGGGCTTGGCGATAGAGGGGTTCCGCTTCGCTGTACCTTCCCTGACTTTTGTACAAAACAGCCAAATTGTTGAGGCTAGTTGCCACATTGGGATGATTTTCTCCCAGCAGGCGCTTATTCATTTCAAGGGCTTGGCGATAGAGGGGTTCCGCTTCGCTGTACCTTCCCTGACTTTTGTACAAATAGGCCAAATTGTTGAGGCTACCTGCCACATCCGGATGATTTTCTCCCAGGATACGTTTTCTAATTTCTAGGGCACGTTCTGCCAAAGGAATAGCCGTAGCATACTGACCTTGCTCGATTAGCTCAATTACCTGTTGATTAAGCCTTTCAGCTTCTGCTAATTCCAAATCATCCGGTGTAGTTTCTCGCCAACTCAGCGTATATTTCCCCGGTGCGGAAATTTTATAAGCGTTAGCAATAACCTGATATGTACCATTATTAGGTAAAGTAAGGATAATCCTGGCGTTACTGCCCTCACCGGTATCATCATCTTCACCAATCTTCTTTTTATCAGGGTCGAGCAGAATTAGATAAGTATCTAACTCGGCGCTAGTCATATCAATCGTAATCTGTTCCCCTGCTCTCCCCTCAAAGGCATGAACATTAAAATATGTATTATCGTCTTCCCGAATTTGACTATTACTATCCAGCGTGCCATTAACTGTAACAGGCTCCCGCATTTCAGCTTGTGCCAACTCCTGAGACGAAAGATGAGAGCGAGTTTGCCCAATCACTGGCATAGGCACGGCAACCAGTAACCCGGCCATGGTAACCTTAACGCATAATGCAGATATTTGGCTCTTGATTGCTGGTTTTCCCTTCATGGTGTCACCCTCATTCTCCTAGTATTATTCTCTATCTCTGGTGACACTCAGCATATGCAGATTTTTAGGAACTAATTGAGACTTTGAGTTTCTTTAAATAGGCTTTGAGTTTCTTAAAGTAAGATGGCATCTTCATTAAAGAAGATTTGAGTTTCTTTAAGCAGGATGAAATCAAGCCCTTTCCTTAGGCCTGACTTGAAAGTGGGGAGTCGGGAGTTGGGAGTCGGGAGTTGGGAGTCGGGAAGTACCACTTTCATTCATGGCGGTGAATTTTTTTCATTGGGACTGTCTTGCAAATTCCTTTTCATCCTTGGTTGTGAACGTAGTTCATGGATGCCTCTTGCAAAAGTATACATCCCGCCCGGAAATAAATTTCCGGCCTAATAGCTCAAGTCGGTTAAAACCGACTAAATACAATGAAACCAGTCGGGTTTTAACTGAGATCTGTCACCAATGTCAATAAGCCTGTAAAAGCCAGGTTTTTGGCGATCGCATCAACGTAAAATCAAGGGTTGTGGTGGGTGGTTGAGAATGGTACAAGATCTCAGTTTTAACAGACTTAAGCTTTAGCCAGGGAAATAAAAAGCTCAGAATTTTAGTCCATTTTAATGGACTTCAGCTATGAGCCAGAGAATTTATTCTCTGGCGGTGTCTAGAGCAAAGGCAGTGAGGATTGGCGATCACTCTCCACCTCGAAGTACAACTAAGTTACCAATTAAAAAGGCAACTCGGTAGTTGTTACGAATTCTGATACAACCGCTCAATTCCTAACGTCCCCAAGTAAAGTAAAAAAGCAGACTCATCCTTAAACAGCAGTTATGTCCCGCATCTCACGCCGCCACTTTCTGCAATTTGCCGGCTCTACCTGCGCTACTCTCGGATTAAGCCAGCTCTCTCTGCCCCAACAAGCCGAACGCTATGGTAAAGTACTGGCACAAAGTACCCCACGTAAAGTAGCTTTACTTGTTGGTATCAATAACTATCCTGACCTCCCCTTACGAGGATGTCTCACAGATGTAGAATTGCAGCGCCATCTGCTGATCCACCGCTTTGGCTTTAATCCCAAAGACATTTACACCCTCACCGATGCCCAAGCAACTCGCGACGGAATTTTAGCAGCTTTTGAAGAGTATCTAATTAAGCAAGCCAAGCCGGGAGATGTGGTAGTTTATCACTATTCTGGACATGGTTCACGGGTTTTAGATCCTGACCCCATTGTCGTTGAACTGGATGAGCAGAATACTGGATTAAACGGTACTTTTGTTCCCATTGATGCGGATCTATCTTCCGAACAAGTGAAACAAGGCGCTGTTGTGAAAGACATTATGGGGCATACCTTATTCCTCCTCATGTCTGCTGTCAAGAGTGAAAACTTTACCGCTGTCCTCGATAGTTGTTATTCAGGCGGTGCTGTCAGAGAACGTACAATTCGTGCTAGAGATGGTGGTCAAAAGGTACAGATTTCTCCCGCTGAAAAAGCTTATCAGGAACAGTGGTTATCTCGTCTAAAACTATCCCGTGCAGAGTTTGTGCGCCGCTATCGAGAAGGGGTAGCTAAAGGTGTGGTTTTAGCAGCAACAGATCCTTATCAAACTGCCATTGATGCAACAATTGAGCGTGGCAAATTATATGCCGGAGCATTTACCTATTTATTAACTCAATATCTCTGGGAAAACGACAGTACCCCAGAAGATGCGATCGCCTCGATTATTCCTGAAATCCCAGAAGACTACAATCAAACTCCCGGCTGTAAAGCGAAATTTGGGAGCGGTTATGAAAAACAACCAATTTATTTTACCAAAACTCCTCGCCCAATCGCTAATGCTGTCATTACCGCAGTCGATGTTAATAGCGCTACCTTATGGTTAGGCGGAGTCGAGTTAGAAACAGTGGGGAATGGTACGGTATTTGCAGTGATGAATAGCACAGCTAAAGTAACACTGCGATCGCGTAATGGTTTAGTTGGGACAGGAACCGCCACAGGCAGCGTGAAACCGGGCGCACTTTTGCAACAGCTGAATTAATTGGAAACCTGCACAGGTAG
>DNXU01000592.1:3381-12308 GCA_003505715.1 Cyanobacteria bacterium UBA8803
GCCGAAGGGGAATGGGGGAATTAGGAAGACAAAGATAATGTAGGGGCGGGTTTAGGGATGAAAGCTGTGGGGAAACCAATCACATCTGTACAAAACCCGCCCTCAGTGTTCATTGGGTTGTTCGCTGGTCAAAATAGGCGAGAATTTCCTCAATCCATCGACTTACATATACATATTCAATAAAAAACTGATATAGCATTAAGGGTATGTTAGCGGAGCGTAACGCACCCGACGAAGAGAGTTCTAACTAACTACTGTTAACTTAACCCAATCCGGTAAAAAATGCTCTGTCTTAGAAAACTTAGGATGAATCCTGATTAAATAAATACACTGTCCTGGGCTAACCGCTGTTGTATGTTTCGGTTCGGCGATCGCATACCAATCTACAGGAAAGCACTCGCGACTGTACAAACTGTAATAGACGTTATGGGTTGTTAACAGCGCTGTATCCAGTTCAATCTGTAAAACTTCCCCTGTCTTAATAGCACCATAATAAAACTTAGTTTCCGGATTAGGAACGGGTAAAAATACATTATTAACAAACGAGGCAGGCAACCAATCTCGGAAACGCAACAAATTAAAAACGTAATAATTTAACCAAACATGCAGAAAATTCTTCCGTTTAAGCAAATCCCGATAAAAACTGTTGATATCAGCAGGAGCGGGAATAACTTGAGATTCAACCACCTGCACTCCATCCACTTTAACTGCCGGAAACTCTACTGTATTTGACCACTGGTAATATCTCAACCCCAGCAAATACCGCCCCGGTTGCAGCTTAAACGCTTCCCATTCATTCTCACCGGAAACCGTCAGAGAACTCATACTGGTAATCGTTTTAAAATCTAAGGTAGTATAAACAACAACCGTCCAAGATCTAGCAGATCGCTCGGCAGCCTTAATATCCAGCTCAACCAATTCGCGAACCTCCAACGGCCCCACGATCGCCACGATCGCGTGCAAATTCCAACGAGCCCTGCTCATCGTCCAAAGCAGCTTAATCGGCTTTTCTAAAAACTGAGCCGATACCAACTGCCATGCCGGAACCCGATCCTGACTAGGAACAGCATAAAACCGTCCCAAGCTTTGCATCACAAACCGGAGAACCCTGGAAAACAAAAAAGATAAACAGGATAACGGAATCTCCCACAAAAACTCAAAGGGAGTCGGGAGTGGACGATTGGTTTTCATAAATCACATACGATAAGAAAATCAGTCCGGTGCTACTACTGCCTCAGCGATCGCAACTGCCAACGCCTCCGGAGCATCCAAAGGTAGGTTATGCCCTCCCGCCAGAATAACTCGCTGAGCCTGCGGCATCGCTACCTGCTGCAACGCCAGATCCTCCGGCTTATTAAAATTGCTCCTATCCCCATAAACCAGAGTAATCGGTGCTTGCACCTGACTCAGGAGCTGAGCATATCTAGCTCGATTAAAAACACTACCGCTAAAACCAATTCCCGTTCTAATTTGCAGCCAAGAGTCCCACCGCCAGCGGACACCACCATCACAGGATTCAGTCAACCGGGCTGCTGTCTTTAACGCCAACGCTTCCGACATGGCAGGCGTTCCCTGACGCAAACGTTCGGCAACCGTCTGCAAGTCCTTAAAAACAGGATGTTGGGGTGGCGAAGCTAAATAATCCAGATGGGTAGCTAACTGAACCACTGCTTCGTCCTCCTTGATTTCCCCAGGCAACACTGGTTCAACCAAAATCAACTTCTTAACCCTCTCCGGTCTAAGACTAGCAAAGGTAGCAGCCACCGCAGAACCCATAGAATGCCCGACTAGGATAAAGGGGCGATCGCTAATAGCCCGTGCGATCGCATCCAAATCACCCAAATAGTCCAGTAATTGGTAAGCACCGTTAGCATGGGCAGAACGTCCATGACCCCGTTGATCAGGAGCAATTACCCGATACCCTAAATTTACCAAAGGATGAGCCACACCTTCCCAAGCCGCTCCATGTTCCAGGATGCCATGCAGGCACAGGATTGGCGGACTTGTCTGTTGCCCCCAGCTACACAAGCACAGCTCTAAACCTCGCACCTCGAGATAGAACTCGCTCATCGGTTGAGAGGAGTTCACAAGTTTAGAATGCCCTTCAGCCACCGACAAGGAACCACCTGAAATTGTTGCTGCTTGAGACTCTAACCCCTGCTGTTGAGGTAACTCATACTGTAACTCTTGGGCAACTTGCTGAGCCAATTCCCCTAGAGGTTGCCGTAACTTGATTTGCTGCCAAACTTCGCCTAGTGACGAATCAATCTGGTTATGAGTGCGGAAATTCGGGTCATCAAGGGGCATAGATTGAGGATGAACGCCATCCGTCATCCGCTGACCTTGATAAGGTTGCAACACTGCCTCATCAAAAGGAATCCCCAAAAACTCGCATAAACTGCTCATCACCTGAGCAGGTTTCTGCACCAGCTCCTCATAATACATGAGGTGATGGCGCGACGGATCTACCTGTTTGAGGAACTCCAATACATTCCGATTGCTGGTTGCCCATACCTGTTCGGCAATAAAATACGGATCAAGATCGTTGATGCCAAAAATTTTATCCATCCGATTACGCACCAAGGAATCAATTACCGCATAGGGATGGCGCACCAAATGGATGTACTTGGCTTCGACAAATAAATCCTCAGCCCGTTGCAAGGTTTGCATATTTCCGGAGTAGGTGGGAGATTTATCCACCAGTACTCTACTACCCGCTAACTCTTGGAGTTTGGCATAAACCTTTTGAATTGACCAGTTCTCCTGGGTCAACTCATCTACAAGTACCTTAGTGGCATTAGCATCCAGGTTCATCAACTCCATGAACGCTCGTTGCACTCCCTCACCCAAATAACTTAATCCCAGTTCCCGTTCCCGTTCGCTCATATCCTCAAACGGCAATAAGTGCAACTCCGGTGGGGAAAATAAGGCTGGATGTCCTGCCAACATCACCCGGAGTAAGGTTGAGCCAGAGCGGGGACTGGAAAGAATAAAAATTATACCCGGATTGCGATGAGTCGGCTTGCTGTAATTAGCCGAGCGCTGAGTCGTTGTCCAAGCCCAAGTCTCTATATCTCCGGCAGGCTTAGTGGTTGAGGCTACTTCAGTTCGATCCCACCCATGCACCCGTGCCACTTCAGCTGTCAGGTATTTGGCGAGCAACCCAATCTCAGGCCGTTCGTAAAATTCCCTGGGATATAAAGTTAGTTGCAAGTCGCGCTTGCAAGCATTGAGAATTTCGACTACCATCAGGGAATCCATGCCCAGATCCATGACATTGCGATCGCACGGCACCTCCCCAGCCGTTCCCAAAGCTTTAGCCACCTGCTGTTGAAGGTAACTCCTTAACAACTCCTCCCGTCCCGCAGCTGATAATTTGAGGAGTTGTTCCAGGAACTCGGAGGGGGTATCAAGGGTTGGCGGTTGAGATGCGGCACGAACCTTGGCAGTGCGAACCAGTTCCGAGAGCAAAGGTGCTTCACCACCAGGCAGTTGTGCGATAAAAGTTTCCCAATGGATCGGCAATACCCCAACCTGTACCGCCGGCTGCTGCATCAGCTGCTCCAGTACCTGAATTCCCTGTTGCCAGCCAATAGTCTCTACCCCTTGCAGCATCAAGCGCTTACCTATATCCGGCTGAGCGACTACACCCACTTCCGCCCAAGCGCCCCAGTTAATGCTCAAAGCAGGCAGTCCCTGCTGCCGTCGGTGATAAGCCAAAGCGTCTAGAAAGCGGTTGGCCGATGCATGGTTAGCTTGACCGGGAGGATTTAATAGAGAAGCGGCTGAGGAAAACAGCACAAAGAAATCTAGGGGCATTCCCTGAGTCAGCCGATGCAAATTCCAAGCCCCCTGGACTTTTGGCTTTAATACCTTGACAAATTGCTCCCAATCTTGATGCAGTAGTACCCCATCATCCAGGATACCCGCAGCATGAATTACTCCCCGCAGTGGTGGCAGGGAATGGCTAATATCGTGCAGGCACTCTTCAACTTGCGCCTCTACAACAACATCTACCTGCTTCACCACCACTTTAATGCCAGATTGTGCCAATTCTCCCATCACGGCACTGGCCGCAGCCGCAGGACTGCTCCGCCCTACTAAGACTATATTTTTAGCTCCCCGCTCAGCCAGCCATTGAGCCACTTTTAATCCCAGTCCGCCCAGACCGCCTGTAATTAAATAGGTGCCATCCTCTCGGAGATGATAGGATGAGAGGGAGTTTTGCTCATGCTCCATTTCCCCTGCCCGACTAGGAGTGAGACGAGCTACATAACGCTGTCCCCCTCGCAAGGCTACTTGCTCTTCTCCATCGGGTTGCCAAATTTGGGTTAGTAGCATTAAAGCTTGGTTGCCAGCTGCGCCTGCTTCTAAATCTACTAGGCCACCCCAAAGTTCCGGGTGTTCCCGTGCCGCTACTCCACCGAGTCCCCATAAGGGAGATTGAGCCACAGCTGATGGTGCTGTTTCTAGCCCGACAGCTTGAACGCCTTGAGTCACTAACCACAGACGGGGGGGTTTGGGTAATTCAGCTTTGACCAAGGCTTGCAGGAGATGCAAAGCACTGCGGCACCCTAAAACAGAGGCTTCTGCGAGCGTTGCCGCTGTCGTTGGCTCGGCTGACGAGGCATCCAAACTCCACAAATGTACCACCCCCCGGCAAGGACTTTCTAAGGGAATGACAGCTTCCCGCAACAAACGTTGAAACTCGCTCGGTTGATTGGGGTTGAGTTGGTAATGAGCTGTATCCAACTGCTGGTAAGCCGTACCGGGAGAAACCAGAATAAAGTGATCGCCTCTAGTTTCGAGTTGGCTGGCAAGTTGCCTCCCCACGCCACCTCGATCGGTTAATATCAACCAAATTCCTGGTTCTAAGTTAGGGACAGGGGATAATGCACGGGCCCCTCCATTAGCTAATAACACCTGAGCCGAGCGTGCCAGAATAATAGTTTGTCCCGATAAACTATCGCCAATTTCCCCTGCCGAAATTCCTTCAGCTTCCCTTAATTCCACCTGCTCTAACAACCTCTGCCATTGGCGGGTAGACAGCAAGGGATGGCAGGCACGTAAGTCGGTATCCGCAAATCTCCACCAGCCTTCGGTTAAGCCGAAGATCAGATCCATCCACCGTTGCGGTCTAGTGCCCTCCAGCAATACTAACAATCCGCCGGGAGCTAGTAACTGTTGAACGTGGGTGAGGGTTTGGTGCAGATTTGCTGTAGCATGAAGTACGTTTGCCGCCACAATTACATCAAATTGATGGGAGGCAAAACCCTGTTCCCCAGGATGGCGCTCGATATCGAGCAACTGATACTGGATGAAGGGATAATCCTGAAACTTCTGCTGAGCCTTAGCCGTAAATAAACTAGATACATCGGTAAAAACGTATTCTGTCCGATTACTCGGTAATTTCGGCAAGATAAACGAAGTGGTGCCACCCGTACCCGCGCCAATTTCCAAGATCCGCACCGGACGCCCTGGGGGGAGTTGCGCCAAGGCTTTTGCGATCGCCTCCTGCACTAAAGTATTGATAACTTTTGCTACGGG
Organism: Cyanobacteria bacterium UBA8803; assembly: GCA_003505715.1. Classification (GTDB taxonomy): domain Bacteria; phylum Cyanobacteriota; class Cyanobacteriia; order Cyanobacteriales; family Coleofasciculaceae; genus UBA8803. The sequence goes on from DNXU01000592.1 coordinate 8,929, forward strand.
CGAATCTTGATACAACCGCTCTGCCGATGTCAAAGAGCCAGCAGGGAATAGCAAGTCAAGAGGATCGCAATTGCCCTGCAATACCGCTGCCAAGTTTTGCCCGCACCTTCCCAGCAGGGTTAGCTCTGCATCAAAGGCGGGATATTGAGACAATAAAACTTGCCGTAATGCCTCTGGAGCTTCCACCTGTAGTATCTGGCCAACTTCCCATGCCGAGCCAACTTGCCTCAGCATCCCCTCTTCTTGCAGAATTTGGAGCATCCGACCCAAGAGGCGGTGATGTTGCTTGACAATTTTGAATTTATCTGCTAATGATTCCGGCGTAACTCGTTCGCTTGGTTGAGGTTGCCAGCCGAGTTGAGCAAAGGCATTTAAGACGTAAGCCGCACTTAAGCGATCTAGCTCTAACCCCAAAGGCTGATAATCAGCCAGTCCCTGTTGATTATTTAATAAAACAACCTCCGACTGCACCTCCTGAGCAATTTGGCGGGGAGGTGGCATATAGTCAGCTGGCTGGGAGGGTAATGCTAGATCCAGGCGCGTCTTGGGTCGCCATGCTAATTCGTAAAGCCAATCGGAGTGGGAAGTAGGGGGTAGGGATAATTGGTTATTATCGCTAGTTTCTAATTGCCAATGGGCAGCTACTTGAGATGCGATTTCTGCCCAGTACCGCGATCGCTGAAAGGGATAAGTAGGTAAAGGTACTCGGCGGTGAGGATAGGGTTGGTCGAACCCCGCCCAGTCTACGGGTATCCCCCGCACGTACAGGGCACCCAAACTCTCCAGAATTTGCTGCCAATCTTGTCTTTGGCACAGAGAAGGCAACCAAAGAGCTGGACGATCGGGCAAACACCGCCTGCCCATTCCCAACAAAACAGGACTTGGCCCTAACTCTAGGAATATCTCATATCCGCTATTGCTGAGGGTAGCCATCCCAGATGCAAACTGCACGGGTTGCCGCAGGTGGTTGCACCAGTAACGAGCATCAGGAATTTGTTCTGACGGCCATAGTTGACCAGTTAAGTTGCATACCCAAGGCAAACGCGGTGCCGTAAACTTTACCTGACCGACAAGTTGCTCGAACGTAGCAAGCATCGGTGCCATGAGCGGTGAGTGGAAAGCATGGGACACCTGTAAAGGTTTAGTACCAATACCTGAGGCTTCTAGCTGTGCCAATACAGCTTGTACCTCCTCCCGTTTACCTGATATCGTAATCGTTTCCGGTCCATTAACCGCAGCAATGGCCACTTGTTGGGGGTAAGGAGCGATCGCTTCTGCCACTTTTGCCTCAGCAGCAAACACCACGGCCATCATCCCGTCTTGAGGTAATGCTTGCATCAAACGCCCTCGTGCCGCGATTAGCTTCAGGCCATCTGCCAAACTGAAGACACCAGCGATACAGGCTGCAACATATTCGCCGACACTATGACCCATGACGACATCCGGCACAATTCCCCAAGATTGCCACAATTGTGCCAGGGCATATTCTAGAGCAAACAGGGCAGGTTGAGTATAGGCCGTTTCGTGCAGCCCAGGATCGGAGTCAGATTCGGGATAAAGAACGGATAGTAGGGGTTTTTCCAGTTCGGAACGCAGCAGTTCGTCACATTGCTCTAGTGCTTGACGGAATACAGGCTGGGTTTCGTAGAGTTCACGCCCCATATGGTAGTACTGGGAACCTTGGCCTGTGAAGAGAAAGGCTATCTGCGGACGTTTCTGGTTGGCAACTGATTTGGTAACAGATGTAACGGATAGTGCTGCTAGGTGTTCTTTTAATTCAGTTACAGAAGCAGCGCTAAGGGCTAGGCGGTAGGGAAAATGCGATCGCCCTGTATTAGCTGTAAAACAAATGTCGGCTAGGGATGCTTCTGGATTACTGCTTAAAAAATTGGCATATCGTTGTGCTAAATCTTGTAAAGCGACTGGAGTTTTGGCTGATAGAGTCAGTAGGTGATAGGGACGTTCCCACTTGCCTGCTACTGGTGTGAGATCGGGAGCGGCTTGGAGAACGACGTGGGCATTGGTGCCACCAAACCCAAAGGAACTCACCCCAGCGATGGGGGGTTTGGGGGATGGGGGCCATGACTCGTGCTGCTGCTGTACTTGTAGGGGCAGGCGATCGAAGGGGATATGAGGGTTAGGTTCCTCGAAGTGAATGCTGGGCACCAGTTCTTGGTGCTTGAGGCATAGGGCGACCTTAATCAGACTAGCGGCACCTGCGGCGGCTTCTAAGTGACCGATATTGCTTTTGACGGAACCAATACGAGCTGGACTGTTAGGAGCGCGATCGCTAGCCAGTACCTTGCCTAAGGCTGCGGCTTCAATGGGATCGCCTAGTAAGGTGCCCGTACCGTGAGCTTCTATATATTGAACTTGTCCGGGGGAGACTCCAGCCTGTCGGTAGGCTTCCAGCAGGACTGCCTCTTGGCCTTCTCGGTTAGGTGCAGTGAGACCGTTAGTGCGTCCGTCTTGGTTGACGGCGCTGCCGCGAATGAGAGCATAAATGGGATCTTTATCTGCGATCGCACTAGATAGGGGTTTTAAAACCACCACACCAGCACCTTCACCCCGCACGAACCCGTTAGCCTTGGCATCAAATGCCTTGCAGCGACCCTCTGGAGATAAGGCGGTTAATTTACTAAACCCAACGGTCAAAGACGGCGTCAAGATGGCATTTACACCCCCGGCTATCGCCAGGGTTGACTCGCCATTCCACAGACTTTGGCAAGCAAGGTGAACTGCTACGAGTGAGGAAGAGCAGGCGGTATCGATCGCCATGCTCGGCCCTTGCCAATTTAACAGATAAGAGATGCGGTTGGCAGCCATCGTTAAGGCGACACCTGTATTGGTATAGGTATCAACCCCATCCGGATTTCTCAATAGGATTTGACCGTAATCATTTGTGGAGATACCAACAAAGATGCCAGTTTTAGAGCCGCTGAGTTGGCTGGGCACCTGTCCCCCATCTTCGAGCGCTTCCCAAACGACTTCAAGTAAGAGGCGGTGTTGGGGGTCGATATAAGCGGCTTCCCGAGGAGCAATACCAAAGAACTCCGGATCGAAGCGATCTATCTGTTCCAGAAAGCCGCCCCAACGGCAATACATTTTGCCAGCTGTTTCGTGATTTTTATCGTGTAAGCTATCAATATGCCAACGGTCAGGGGGTACTTCCTCAATAGCATCCCTACCTCCTGTCAGCAGTTGCCAAAAGGATTGTGGATCTGTAGCACCGGGAAAACGGCAGCCAATACCGATAATAGCAATCGGTTCCTTTAACCCCTTTTTCTTCTGGAGTTGCAACTCCAACAGTGCTCGTTTTTCCGGAGAAAGATTGGCAATCCGTTGAGCAATATTATCCATTGGTTGTTGGTTGTTTGTTG
>DNXU01000592.1:12411-14279 GCA_003505715.1 Cyanobacteria bacterium UBA8803
TGTTTGTTGTTTGTTGCTTGTTGCTTGTTGTTTTCTATGACCTACTTCATATTTGTTATTTGCTATTTATTCAGTATCTAATCCCTTAATTATATATGTATAACAACCAAAAACAAACAACCAANNAACAACCAACAACAAATAACTATGTGTTGTGCTTTCTTAAAATTTCTTGAGCTTCTGCTTCGGATAGCTGTTCCAACTCACTCAAGAGCATATCTACTTCTTCATCACCGCTGGACTCGTAGGAGTTAGCTTCAGAAGATAAGGGGAGATTGGATGCTACTAAGTCCTCTTTGACCTCACTTGAATTAGGGATTGGGAATTGGGAATTGGGAATTGGGGTTGATTTTTGAATTTCTTTAGCCAGATATTGAGCCATAGATTCAATTGTAGGATAATCGTAGGCCAAGGTTGGAGACAGAGTAACTCCTAACCATTCTTGCAAAGCATCGGCCAATTCCACTGCTGTTACCGAATCCAAGCCATAATCGGCGAAGGATTTAGTGGTATCAATGGAGGTAACAGGGAGTTTCAATTCTTTCACTAACCAATCCACCATCCAGCTCTGAATCGATTCAGCATCCGCTACCAAATCCGCTGCCACATCCGTTACATCCGCTACCAAATCTGCTGCCACATCTGTTACCATCACCGAGCCAGATGATTTCCCGTGCCCCGCACAACTTCCCTGAGGCTGCCGGAGGAAGCTATCCAATTCATGGTCTTCACCAGCTAAGGTTTGTTCTAAATCACCGATGGTTTCGGTATAACTAGAAATCAGATCGGCAGTGCGATCGCTACTCATTAAGACAGCTTCTGCTGGCGTTCCCCTTAAGGCTTTAGCTAAAGTTTGTTCAAACTGTAGCTTTGCCCATTCCCCAGCACGGTGTAATCTTTGGTCTGAAGTGCGGGCGGTGGCAGCTTGGACGGCGGCTAGTAAAACTGCATACACGGCTACTTCGCCAGTCAGGGTGCAAGCCCAACGGATGGCGGTGGCGCGATCGCTAAATAGGGCATGGTTACCCTGACAGCGTTCATCAATTTGCGCCGCAGCGACTTTCAGGCGTTCTGAAACTGAGGGCGATCCTAGGCGATCGCATAAAAATTGGTGCAGTTCTTCGCTTTGGTTGAGGACGCGGGAACCTAGGAAAGCGGTTAGGGTTTCAGTTGGGCCTTCAAAAATCCGGAGTATTCTGGCATCTCGGAGGATTTGGGGGGCGATGTTCGTTTCAATATAACCCCTACCGCCGAGGAGCTGCACTAAGCCATCCGCTGCTTGCCAGAGGAATTCTGGACCTGCGATTTTGCAGACGACATAGGCATCGACAGGAACGGTACAGCCAGTATCGAGTAAGCTGGCGACTTGGGCAATTAGGGTTTCTGTGGCTGCAATGGCAGCAGTAAGGTGGCTCAAACGGGCTAGGGTGGTGGGATTATCTAGCAAACGCCCGGTGGAAATCGATCGCGCCCGAGCATAACGGAGCATTAGTTGGGCACAACGTTTCATGCCTCCCACGCTGGATGCGCCAATTGCTAATCTCCCGTACATCATGGCATCCTGAGCAGCGGCCATCCCTTTCCCAGGTTCGCCTAAGAGCTGCTCTTTGGTTACCTGGACATTTTCGAGGTACAGGGTATTTTGAATCATACCCCGCATTCCCATAGTCAGTGCTTCCGGCCCTTGACGGAGTCCGGGGGTGCCCTGACGCACGACAAAACCGCTAATGCCGTTGGCCATACCGCGCTCATCAATATTTTGGACGAATACATTGATCGCACCCGCCCAAGCTGCCGAACCACTCCAAATTTTAGTACCAGTCAGCTGCCAGCCGCCTTGATGATTCGGCACCGCTGTGGATGAGATG
>DNXU01000592.1:14298-17125 GCA_003505715.1 Cyanobacteria bacterium UBA8803
CGGGTTCAGTCAGGGCAAAGGCTGCCAGCTCTCGCCCGGTCGCTAAGATGGGTAAGAGTTCCTCCTTGACTGCCGCTGTAGCGTAATTTAGGATAGGGCGAATGCCGAGGATATTGCTGAGACCGACAAATAGGGAAATGGTAGGGTCAATGGCACCCAGCTGTTCCATAATCCGCAGCATATCGACGTGAGCGAGATCGATACCCCCATAGGCTTGAGGCACCTGCATACCGAGCAGCCCGCGATTACCGAAATCCAATACGATATAGGGCGGAATGCAACGGCGTTCGTCGATGAGGCGGGAGTTAATGCGATCGCTGGCGTAGCTGCGGAGCCATCCGATCAGGTCGTCAGTTTGCGATCGCGATTTTGCTGCCTTATCATTGATGGGTATTTTGCTAATAGGTACTGACTCAATCCTCATCGACCTGTAGATAGAGTTATGAAGGTTGGGAGTTGGGAGTTGAGAGTTGGGAGAGTTTTCTGCGATCTGGTCTGGTGGTAAAATATTTGGAGATTTCCATACCCCTACGGCCATTAAGGTATTATCTAGAAATCCTGACCTAGCAGCTTGACGCTGAATTTTACCGCTTGATGTCTTGGGCAAGGTGCTAGTTTTGAGCAGCATTACAGCGTCAACTTGGAGTTGGTGCTGCTGTGACACTGCTCTTTTGATAGCTTCAACCACCTCATCCACTTTCAGTTTCCGCAGGTAACTCCGCTCTACCTCTTGTACGATTACTAGTCGTTCTGAGTCTTCTACTTCAATAGCAAACGCGGCTCCACAACCGGGACGCAAAGCTGGGTGGCTCTGTTCCACAGTCTGTTCAATGTCTTGAGGATAGTGGTTGCGTCCTCGGATAATAATTAAATCCTTGAGGCGACCGGTAATAAACAGTTCGCCGTCTTGCAAAAATCCTAGGTCTCCTGTGCGCAGGAATGGTTCTTGCTCAGCACCTGGGAGATAGGCTTTGAAAGCTTGCTCGGTAGCTTCTGGTCGATTCCAATACCCCTGAGCTACACTTGGCCCTGATACCCAGATTTCGCCCACTTGGTCTGCTGCACAAGGGGTTAATGAGGCCGGGTCTACGATCGCAATTCTGTCCTCTAACCAAGTTTTGCCACAGCCGACAATACTACGACTGCCTGCTTCAGCCTGGGTTATCTCCACGCGGTTTTGTTCAAGAGTTTTAGCTTGGACGTGGCAAATAACAGGTGGTGCATGTTTTAATCCCCCAGCTGTGAATAATGTGGTCTCGGCCATGCCGTAGCAGGGGTAAAATGATTCCCACCGGAAGCCGCAGGAGGCAAACTTGGCCGCAAACCGCTCTAGGGTTTTGGCTCGCACGGGTTCGGCTCCCGTGAAAGCTAGTTCCCAGCTACTCAGATCTAGGTTCTCCCGTTGTTGCGCTGTAATTTTGCGCACGCACAGGTCATAAGCAAAATTTGGCCCGCCGCTGGTGGTGACTTTATACTGGGAAATTGCTTGCAACCAGCGGAACGGTTTTTGCAAGAAGTCCACGGGCGACATAAGAATCATCGGCGCACCGACATAAAGCGGTTGCAAGACCCCACCGATCAATCCCATATCATGGTAGGGAGGTAACCAAGATACTCCCATACTGCTGGGCGTATCTTCAAAACAGCGATTGATGAGGGCAGAATTGTAGAGCAGATTGCCGTGGGTAATCATCACCCCCTTAGGCGTTCCTGTGGAGCCGGAGGTGTATTGCAGAAAGGCTAGGGTATTCTGGTGACAGTTTGGTTGCTGCCAGTCTGAGGCTAGCTCACCTGTCAAGGTATCGGTAGTCAGCCACTGGATTGGTTTCGCGATGGGATTTTGGGCAAACAGGCGCTCAATACTCTCTAGCAGGGATGTGGTGGTTAGAACCAAGGTGGCTTGGCAATCCTCAACAATTGCCTGTAGTCTAGATATTTTCTGATTGGGTCGAGGTGGATAAGCAGGGACTGCCACCACTCCTGCATACAAGCAGCCGAAGAAGGCAGCAATGAATTCCAGACCTGGTGGGTAAAGCAGCAAGGCTCGTTCGCCAACCGTGCCCTGCTTTTGTAGTTGAGCAGCGATCGCTCTAGAGCGCCGATCTAACTCTTGATAATTCAGGTGGCTGCTTGGCGTTTCTCCATCTTTGAGAAAGGTAAATGCTTTGTTGTGAGGCTGGTGTAGAGCTCTTGTGCGTAGTAGGTCTACTAAAGTTTCAACTTGGTATCCGTTATTGGTTAAGTAATCGAAACTATCTGCCTTCCCCGATCCCTTAGTACTCACAGCCAAATGTCTTAAATCTCCTTACAGCAAATTACAAAAAAGTTCTAAGCCCTGTGTCAGGGCTATAAGAATCGTCAATCATCCGCTCATCTTTGCTCGTGGCAGGGGATAGGAATCCTCTCTACACCTGGTTGAGCATTCTATCGCATTAAGGTAGCTCAAGGCAGCGCGATCAACTGCCCGGTTGTTGTCAACAGCCGAGCTAATCAAGATAAATTCGCTATATTCCGTAGGGATTTGTTGTTGTCAGCCCCAACGGCACAGCCTGAGTTGAGGCTGTATGAGAAAATTTAGTATGTTAACGATTGGCAACTAAACGGCAGGCACAATCTAGTCGTCCCTTTGATTTAAAGTCCATCTGAGCTGTAAAAAACTCTAAATCACTGTCGCTTTCGCTTTACCCTGCGACACTTTAGGGGCAGCTAACCCTATCCCCCGTCCTTCTCATGTGTTGTCTCCAGAAGTGTTCTGAGTGCAATAATTTAGATTCTAATCGATCACTATGCTGTTTGTGGGAAAGCTGGGATGAGGGATGAGGGATGA
>DNXU01000115.1:0-1506 GCA_003505715.1 Cyanobacteria bacterium UBA8803
GATTTAGCGGGGGAGTATGTCACCAAACTACCAGATACAGCGCCACCTGTTAAAACTCGACCCGCAGCAGAGCTAATTGTGGAGAAAGTCAAAAATTCATCACAGCCTGTAGCGATCTTAGCAACAGGCCCATTGACCAATATAGCAGAGGCTCTACGGCTTGACCCTACCATCATTGACAATATTTCTGTAGTAGAAATCTTAGGCGGTGCAGTTTTTGTGCCAGGTAATCTGGGCGTACTACCTAATCCTCCATTTTCAACAAATAAGGCTGCTGAGTTTAATATATGGGTTGACCCAGTAGCCGCTCAAGAAGTATTTCAAGCAGGAGAAAAGGGTTTAAATATTCGATTAACTCCCCTGGACGCTACGAACACAATTACCTTTTCTAGGGCAGATCAGCAAGCATGGCAAGCAGCTGGAACTCCTGAGAGCATAATCGCCTCAGAATTTTTAGATTTTGCCATAACTGTAATCGCCAGCGATCGCGATCCTAACCCAGTCTGGGACTTGATATCAGCAATTAATCTCAGCGAGCCATCCTTCTGCGAAGAAGTGCCGTTGCATATTAAAATCGATACCGCAACACTGCCCGGAGAGACACAAGGTCAAACACAGGTAGTTGATGGCCTACCACCCAATGCTACAGTATGTCTCAACCCCAGTTTTAACAATCTCAGCTTTAGCAAACAGGAAATTTTCTCATCTACCAAATGATTATCATTCTCTGCCATAAATCGTAGACATGTTCCGGCGGAATGTCTTTACAATGCTATTTTACTCAAGCTTAACTAAGAGTTATCGATACCTTAATTGTAATTTTATTTAATGAATTGGAAACGTAAAAATTATTGTAAAAATGTGAAAAGTTAATGGATTTTTCTCGCGAGGAGTATCTGAAAAATTATGGCTCCACCGCCATGCGTACTTGCTGGTAGGGTTGAGTAGTCATAGCTTGTCGCTCTTGGCAGATGCGGGACATCTGTTTTCAGATGTCATTGCTCTAGGGATAGCACTGCTAGCAACGTGGTTCGTGTACTTCTCCAATTGGACTGGATTAGATGTAGCAGTAAGTTTGTTTATTGCCTGCTTGGTCGGTTTGAGTGCTATTCCTCTACTAAGGGATGGACTAGAAGTACTGATGGAGTATGCACCTCCTGCCATTAACCCTGCCAGGGTAAAAGTGGCACTAGAATCCTTTGCCACAGTTTGTGAAGTGGAAAAGCTGCACATTTGGACTATCGGCACGGGTCAAGTGGCCTTCTGCGCTCATATTACCGTTAAGAGTACAGGAGGTGAAGAGCGCGATCGCTTATTAAAGCAACTCCAAACCTACCTAGAACAAGAGTTTGACATTCGTGAATCTACCTTGCAGCTCACCAACTGTAATTCCATGAAGATGGCAGAGTTACACCCCCTAATGAGCGGTGATTTATGGACGCAATTAACGGAGAAAAAAAGAGAAACTAGTGCAGCGCAGCCGAAATAACCCACCATTTAAAAAAG
>DNXU01000115.1:1577-4109 GCA_003505715.1 Cyanobacteria bacterium UBA8803
ATACGACTTTCCTTCATGGCTGTGAAATTTTTTTATCGGGACTACCTGGGAGCCTATTTTGTTTTGTTGTTGGATTAATTCCCTATGCATTTCAATTCTCTAGCTACAATTGTGGGACTGACCAGTGCTGTTGTAGTGTCTGCACAGCTATCAGCAGTTCACGCTACTACAGCTAATTATCAGATTGGGTCTGGCACTACCAGCCTGAATTTAGATTTAGAGCTGCTCGAAGACCTTGGTTTGTCATTCAACTCAGCGAGTGACACCGTCACACCAGCCAATGGCTTTAGCTTCGGCTTCGATATGCTACCACCGAGTTCAACAGTGCTGGGTACGGACTTTACCTTTAGTTACGATGATGCCACGGATACATTTACTCCTCTGGGCGGCACCATTGAACATTCCGGTAGCTTGCTTTTTGATGTAGACACGGATAAATTAACCCTATTCCCTACCCTAGAAATTGGCAACTTTTCTATCGGGTTTGATGGCGGTTACTTTATTCGAGATACCTTTAGCACGGGACTGCGGCTATTTGACTTAGTCATCAACACCAAGCCTGTGGTGGCGGGCAAGGACTTACAGATTTCTGACATTGATTTATTAATAGCACCAGATTTTGCGGGTTTGCTGACTAATTACGATCCTGATCTGAGCGAACAACTGGTAGGAACCGTTATTGGCCAAGCCAGCATTGATGCCCAAACAGTTCCAGAACCCGGTAGCGTGCTGGCAATTTTAACAACGGCGAGTGCGGCACTGGCACTGAACCGACAAAAGCGTAAGGTTTCTTGAGGAACTCACGATGAGCATTCGTCACGGTAAGATATTGGGCATGTTTTCACTCACGGGTAGTTTGGGGGCAATTGCAGCCTTAACCCTTGCCCTACCTACTCCCGCTTGGGCCCAACCCCGGCAAATCAATCTCACGATCGGCTCTGAGAACGCTCCCGACTTTGAGACATTAATGCAGCAAGCTCAATCCCAAGCTGAAAATGCTATTCAGCAAGCCTTTGCAGAAAGTCCCGAAGTTACGGAAGTCTCCATCACCATTATTGGCGAACGCAATGGTTTAGAAGTGCCCCTTTTGTCGTCGAGCGTTGCTCGCGCCAGTTGGCAAAAAGAACCCACCGTGGGAGCCGGAACTATATATTTCCAGAATGCAGAGATACTGTTAGGCTTTATCAAGTTGGATAAACCTTCTCTAGCTGCTCCCTCTGCCCCTGCCTTCAATCCAGTTGCCGCCTCAATGGCAGACATAGAGCCAAATTTTTACCGATGAAAGAGCTCTCCCCATCAAAAATTAATCAAGAAATGAGGTATCACTATGATTTCAATTCCCAGAAGTGCGCTGTTGTTGCTGGCATGGTTTATCGCTGGTCTAATAGGTACAGTTTTGTTAGCAGCTATACCCTCGCTTAATGAGACAGCAGCTGCCATTAACAGCAACAGGCTTGAGATAGTGCAACCCTTTACCCCAAATACTGAGTTAGCGTCTTCCTTCAATCCAGCTTTTGAAGAAGTCGCTGCTTCTCATCTAGAGCCTAACTTTTTCCAATAACTTAATGAGGGAAATACAGGTAATGGTGCGTTAGCTCCAGCGTAACGCACCCTACTAATAAAAACTCATCCCTCATCCCTCTCTCCTCCCCCTCTTTTCAACATAGATTACTTATTAAGAGGCACTGTATGATTCCTTTATTTGGAAGACACTCACGGTGGCTAGCTTTGCTGTGCGCTAGCCTATTATGTGCTGTATCTTTGGTACTCCTACCAGCCCAGTCTGCCTTAGCGGCCTCCGGTAATGGCGTAAATGTTATCCTCATGATTGGGGACGGCATGGGCTGGGAAATGGCTCGTGCGGCAGCAGTTGCGAAGGGCGCTCCTTTCTACAAGGGAGGCAAGGGCAAAGGTTTGAGTTTTCAAAATCTAGCGGGTTACACCTTTGCCACCACCTACGGAACAACAATTCCCGGTGCCAATGGTATTTACAGCACCAATAACTCAGCCCTCGATGGTTCCAACTCGGAAACTGGCAAGAGTCCGGTGCGTCCTGGTTTTTCCTTTAAGCCTTTGCCCTTCAATCCCGGCAATACAGCTACAGGCGGTAGCACTTCTGGCGGCAATCTAGTGGGTTACGAACCGCAGCTAGGGGGTCCAAACCCTTGGACACCGATCGATCCCGCCGCAGCTACTGCCAAGGGATATGACAAGGAGTACATCAAGTACAGCTACCCTGACTCGGCCAACACAGTGACATCAATGTATACCGGAGTCAAAAGTTATAACAACGCCATGGGGGTAGATATCTTTGAGCGAGACTTAACTACCATGCAGCAAATTGCTGCTCAACATGGCAAATCTACAGGTCTAGTTACCTCCGTCCCCATTACCCATGCTACTCCTGGTGCTGCTGTATCCTCAGTAAACCGTCGCAACAAGTATGATAACGATTACCCAGCTCTTGATAACATTCTGCAAGAGGCTATCCGGCAGTATCAACCTACCGTGTTATACCAATTTCCTAAATGC
>DNXU01000140.1 GCA_003505715.1 Cyanobacteria bacterium UBA8803
GCAGAAAACACTCCGGTTCCCCCCAGAGTTGGGGGGTTAGGGGGGCTAAATGACAGATATTCCCTAAGTTCTGAGGAGGTTATTCCTCTATCACCCAATGATTATATCCATGAGATTGTCAGTGGGTTTGAGCAAATGTATCGCTTCTTAATGGCACGGCGAGAGGTGCTGTTAGCGGCGAATGGCCCTTTGGCTGGGATGTCCAGAAAACGGGTGCGGTTTATTTTTCGTCCTACTCGGATTTATGGCGCTATTTTACAAAAACTGTCAGATCCCAAGTACCTGCGGGATGGAGTTGATTACAGTATTGAGATTGATATCCTCAGCCGTGCTTATACAGTTACCCCAGAAAAGCCCGCAGCTTGGCCGATTTTACAAGCGGAACGGCAGGCAATGGAGCAATTAGATATTCCCTACTTTGCCGCTTATCCTCATCGGGACGAGCTGCCCATTGGGGTGGAGGCACCAATTGGCCAGTATTTCCAGGAACCTAGCTACATCCAGGTACTAAATCAGTTACAGAGGCTAAGCGAGATGGATTTGGCTCAGCAAATCGAACTGATCAAAGGGTCGATTTATGCCAGAGTGATGAGGACTCCTCTCACCCAACCTTCAGTTTCTGCCAGTAGGGTTGATGTCTCCACTATTACTCCCTTAAGTCGGGAAGAGTTAGTAAAAGAGGCGACGCGCCTTGCTGAAGAAATTCAGGAGCGAGCGATTTGGGGAACTGATGGCAGTGTCAAGTGGATTAGTTTTGGCTATATTCCCAATGCGGCGCGGTTTCAGTTGATGCCATTGCCAGAGGATCTGTATAACGGCAATGGCGGAATTGCCTTGTTTCTGGCGGCTTTGGATTTTGTGAGGGGGACAAACCAGTTTCGAGAGTTGGTGTTGGGGGCAGTGCAACCCATTCGCCAGTTATTGCACTGCTCAGATCCAGACTCTACTCGCTCATTGGTGCGCCAGGGAATTGGGGCGGGAACGGGACTGGGTTCGATTATTTATGCGTTAGTGAGAATTAGCCAATTTTTGGGGGAAGGGACGCTCTTGGACGATGCCCAAAGGGTAGCCGCTTTGATTACGCCAAATCTGATTGCAGCTGACGAGCAGTTTGATACGATTGGTGGGGCGGCTGGGGCCATTTTAGGTTTGTTGGCTCTCTACGAGCAGACAGGGAAGTTCGGGATTTTAGAGAGGGCAGTAGACTGCGGCCACCATTTATTGGCTCATCAATGTGATGCTTTTAGAGGGCCAACCTTATCCCAGTCACTATTAAATCGGCCAAACGCCAAAGGCCAAACTCCCAAATCGGGTAGGGCTTGGCAGATTTTGGGACAGCGGCTGTATACGGGGTTCTCCCATGGGGCCGCAGGGATTGCTTATGCCCTCTTGCGACTTTATGCAGTGACCTATGATAATGTTTATTTAGAAGCAGCGGATGAGGCCATTGCTTACGAGCGTAGTGTATTTTCTCCTGCTGCTGCGAACTGGCCAGATCTGCGACAGATAGCTCAACAACCTAATGGTCAGCCAGGGTTTATGGTAAGCTGGTGTCACGGGGCAGCAGGTATTGGCTTAGCGCGATTGGGTGGCTTATCTATTTGGCAGACCGATGACATTGTTCAGGATGTAGACATTGCTTTACAGACTACTCAGAGGTATCCATTAGAGGATGTAGATTGTTTGTGCTGCGGTAATTTTGGCCGAATTGAAATGTTACTGGTGGGGGCTGAAACGCTAGCCCGTCCAGACTTGGCAGAGATGGCCGCTACCAAAGCAGCTTGGGTGGTGCATCGAGCCGCAGCCGTGGGAGGGTATCAGTTTCTGAATTTACCCAGTTCTGTATTTAGTCCTAGTTTCTTTCAGGGTACAGCGGGCATTGGCTATGAGTTGCTACGTTTGGCCTATCCACAGCTTTTGCCTTCAGTTTTGCTGTTGGCTAAATGTATAGCCAAGTCGTTTTTGCTAAGTATTTCTACCTAAGCTTCATCGATTCTTTACATAATGGGGAATTGTCTTCATGAATTCTTTACACAAACCTAACCTGGGCTTCTCTTTTTGATTGCATAATAACAAAGAATATTCAGTAATATTACTGAAGAGGATCTCAGCCACTAAAGGACGCGATTGCCTTCAGCATCAGCTTTCGCCGATCGCATCCACAATAGATGGAAGAAACACTACTCGCTGAAAAGCTTTAAAAATAAGGGTTTCAGAAGTTGTTTCCCAAGAGTAGATAAGAATTTCGGAGTTTTTTTCCCGGGAAAGTCAGAGATTAATCTCTGACTGCTGTAGCTCTAACAGGTGTGTTTGCCAAAATTCAACAATTTTCTTCTCGAAAGGGCATAGTTATAACCGTTGCTAGCCAAATCCTTTATTATATATTCGGTTAAAGGCAAAAGTTAGCTCTAGAAAATTAGCCCAGTCCAAGCAGGTGAATTTTGCATTAACTTATTGGGATATCGTTATGTCAGAACCTAATTCTCCATTCAACGAACTCGGAAATTTACCACCTGAGGCTTTGCAGTTTATTTTAGCTCAACAAGCCATCCACGAACTGTGTGGTGCTGTTGAGCAGGATACAGCGCTCAAATCAAAACTGGAAGCGACTGAAAATCCTGAAGATTTTGTAGCTATTGCTACTGAACATGGGTATCGCTTTAGTGTAATAGACCTACAAGCTCTGCGCTGGGCAGTAGAAAATGCTCCCGTAAGCTCTGATGAGTTTGATGATTACGAACTTAATGAAGAAGACCTAGAAATGGTTGCTGGTGGTCGTCGGCGTTCCGTGAAACCTGACAGTTATTTCCATTTCACAGGTATAAGACTTCATGACAATCGGTGTTTTCACTACAATCAACAAAGTCCAGAGATGTACAGTCAATTAGTCTGGGCGATGGAGAATATGGAGCGATGGGAATTTAATGCCAATGGCACCATCACTTTGAAAGACCAGGACAAAGTTTACAAGTCTTATGTGATAGGTAGTGGCATAGGTGAAGATTATTTTATTTACGACGGAAAATTGCCAGGTAAGTAATGCAAGCCGGGAAGCTTATTAAAGTAAGAGGAGAAGAGGGAGGAGGAAAGGGAAAGGGTATCTTTATGGAAATTTGGGTAAAAGTCGATATTACCGCCCAGAAATCAATGGTACTATGGGCGAATTAACTCAGATGTCGGCTCTATCAGTTTTGTAGCTATTGGTTAATCTAATAGCTGGTAATTGGTAATTGGTCAGCAATTTGGCGCAGATTACCCATCATCCTGTAACAGAAGATACATTTTACCCCAGATAACTAGAGACCTCTAACCCTCTATTTTCAGGATAGACACCATGAGCGATCGCTCACCCAGAAGGAAGGAAAATAATTCTCCCTCTCATCCCTCATCCCTCTTAAACGGGGGTATCGGTTGTTTAATAAGCGGGTTGGTCTGCCTAACTTGGATGCCTGCCAACGCACAGCTCATCCCCGATAATACCCTCGGTAATGAACCTTCAATCGTTACTCCCGATATTGATATTAATGGGCTGCCTAGCGACCAGATTGATGGTGGAGCTTTGCGGGAGGCTAACCTATTCCACAGTTTTTCTGAATTCAATGTGGGGGAAGGACGCGGCGTTTATTTCTCCAACCCCGCTAGCGTTGAGAGGATTCTGACGCGAGTTACAGGTAGTAACGTTTCCCAAATCTTAGGCACCTTAGGGGTTCTGGGCAATGCCGACCTCTTTTTAATCAATCCCAATGGCATTACCTTAGGACCTGATGCCCGACTGGCGCTGAATGGTTCGTTTATTGCCAGTACGGCCAATAGCATCACCTTTAGCAATGGTTGGGAATTTAGCGCTACAAATCCAGAAGCCCCACCCCTACTGACCGTTAGCGTGCCCCTGGGTTTGCAATATATCACTAATTCAGGGTCTATCGTCAATCAATCTCAGGCAGACGATGTGGGTCTACAGGTGCAACCGGGGCGCACCTTAGCCTTAGTGGGAGGCGATATCTCCCTAGCAGGGGGCTATTTAACAGCACCGGAAGGGCGAATTGAGTTAGGCAGTGTGGGGAATAACGCTCTTGTAACCCTAAACCCAACGGCTGTCGGTTGGGAGTTGGGATATGAGGGAGTATCAGACTTTCGAGACATCAGCCTTTCCCAAGCTGCCTTTGTCGATACCAGTGGTGAAGGGGGTGGTGATATCCAACTACAGGGTAGGCGAGTTACCCTGACTGAAGATGCCCAGATCTCTTCGATTACCTTAGGTTCCCAACCAGGAGGAACCCTATCTGTTACGGCGTCTGAGTCTGTGGAACTCAGCGGAGACCTCACTTCCTTGTCTGTGGCAACTGAAGGTAGTGGCCAAGGTGGTGACTTAATCGTGGTGACTGGCAGGTTAATTGCCCGCGATGGTGGATTTCTCCTCGCTGACACCGAAGGTGAGGGTCAAGGTGGAGATTTAACGGTCAAAGCCTCAGAATCGGTGGAACTGATTGGGGTAACTTCAGATGGACAGTTTTCTAGTGGTCTTTTTGCTCAACCCTTTGAGACAGCTACAGGTAATGGGGGGAACCTGACTGTTGAAACAGGACGATTGATTATTCGAGATGGCGCATTGATCGCGGCGAATACTTTAGGTGACGGTAAAGCTGGCAATATAACTGTGAGAGCATCAGAGTCTGTAGAACTGATTGGGGTCGGTCTTAATCCAGACTTAGCAAGCGGTATAGCTGCGGGTGCTGATTTTGGTGCTGCGGGGGATGGGGGCAATTTGACCATCGACACTAAACGCCTGGTTGTTCAGGGGGGTTCGCAGATTCAAACTAGTATTGATGGTGCAGGTAACGCTGGACTTTTAACCATTAATGCCTCGGAGTCTGTTCAACTCAGCGGGGCGGCACCAAACGCAGATTTACAATTTGGTAGCAGTGGGTTATTTGCGTCTGCTGAGGAAGGCGCAACGGGTAATCCTGGCGGCTTGATAATTAACACGGGACAACTGATTGTTGAAGATGGAGCCAGGATATCTGCTGACAATTTTGGTTCGGGCGGTTCGGATATGGGGGAAAACTCAACCATAGGCAACTTAACTATAAATGTGGGAGAGTTGACGATTCGGAATGGCGGCACCGTTAGGGCTGGGTCTTTTGGGGAAGGCCCTGGGGGAATTTTGGTCGTAAATGCTGTGGACACGGTTGAAGTGACTGGTACTGGCACCCTTGGGGGAGAAGCGATCGCTAGCAGCTTGTTCACTCAAGCGCAAGGCAATGGCAATGCTGGAGACTTGACGATTAACACTGGTCAGTTGCGAGTCACTAACCAAGGCAATATCACAGTTGGTAGTACTAGTGACGAGGGAGATGCAGGCACCCTTACTATCAACGCTCGTAGCGTTTACCTTGATAACCAAGGCAGACTCAGCGCCGATAATAAAGCTGGACTAGGCAATATAAATCTCAACATTGAGAACTCTTTGCTCCTGCGTCATAATAGCCTAATTAGTACCAATTCCCAAGGTAATGAACCAGGGGGCAACATTACTATCAATGCCAATAACCTGGTGGCGCTGGAAAATAGCGATATTACTGCTAATGCTGTCAATAGCGAAGGCGGAAAAGTCACGGTAAATTTGCGAGGCGGCATCTTTGGCACTGAATTTCGTCCCCAACTAACTCCAGAGAGTGACATCACTGCTACCTCAGATCTGGGTGCTGAGTTTAATGGTGTTGTTCAGATCAACACGCCAGAGGTAGATCCTAGTTCCGGGTTAGTGGCGTTAGCTGGAGATTTGGTGGATGTAGAAAGTTTGGTGGCTAAAGATCTGTGTGCGCCAGATGTGGCAGGTAGTTCTTTTGTGGTTACTGGACGAGGTGGCTTGCCGCCCAATCCTAACGATCCCCTAACTAATGAAGTAGTGGCGGTGGAATGGTTGAAACCCGATGGGACAACGGATTTGGTAACGGATGTAAAGGATGGGGGGGGTGGGGATCGGCGCGTAATTCGGCAAGCTCAAGGTTGGAGAGTTGCTCCTGATGGTACGATCTTGCTGACTGCTGAAGCTCCTAGAGCTACTCCTTACGATTCAGGGTTTACTCATCCTAGTTGTCAGGCTAATTGATTGTGTACAAGTTTCGCCGTGCTTTATTTGTCATTATCCTTTGCTTGAGTCCGATCGCATCTTCGCACTTTACCCTAGCTGAAGAAATTGCTCAATTCCCCGATCCCTTACCTCCTACTACTCCAAAACTTCCAGAACCTGAGTTTCTGCCACCTCCACAAGAGTTATTACCGTCGCCTCAAGTTTCACCTAGTCCCTCATCCCCTCTGCCAGAGGCGATTCCAGGTACGATTACTGTGGAACGGTTTGAAGTAGTAGGTAGTACAGTCTTCAGCTCGACAGAATTCGATCTCATTACTGCTCCCTTTACTCAACGCCCGATTACTTTTGCTGAACTGCTACAGGTTCAGGATGCCATCACTCAACTTTATATTCAGGAGGGATATATTACCTCAGGGGCTTTTACTCCGCCTCAAGCTTTGCAAGATGGGGTGGTGATAATTGAAGTTCTGGAAGGGGAAGTGGAAGGGATTGAGATAACTGGTAGTGAGCGACTTAAACCTTCCTATATCCGCAGCCGACTTGCTCGAGCAACCCAAGCTCCTTTTCAGGTTAATCGCTTACTAGAGGCTTTGCAACTCCTACAACTCGATCCTTTAATTAAAAGACTCTCGGCTGAGTTAACTGCTGGTTCTCATACGGGGAGTAGTATTTTAGCCCTTAAAGTTGAGGAAGCTCCGACTTTCTCTACTGTCTTCAGGTTGGATAACGGACGTTCTCCTAGTGTAGGGAGCGTGCGGCGACAAATTAGCATCCGGGAAGGGAATCTTTTGGGTTTTGGTGATGCGGTGACCCTTGCTTATACTAACACTGAAGGGAGCAACGCTCTTGATGAACTGAGCTACACCCTGCCAATTAACTCTCGCAATGGCACGGTGCAATTCTCTTACAGTCTTTCTGGTAATAACGTGATCGAAGCGCCTTTTAATGAAATTGATATTGAATCAAACTCTCGTAACTACCAGATTACCTACCGCCAACCCCTGTGGCAAACTCCCAGTCAAGAATTTGCTTTGGGAGTGACAGCACAACGACGGGAAAGTGAAACCTCCCTGTTGAACGTGCCTTTTCCCTTATCAGCGGGATCTAATGATGATGGGGAAACCAAGCTTTCAGTTCTGCGCTTTTTCCAGGAATGGACGAATCGGGGGAGTCAAGAAGTGTTAGCTTTGCGATCGCAATTTAACTTGGGTCTAAACGTCTTTAACGCCACGGACAACAATGAACCCCCCGACGGTCAATTTTTCTCCTGGCAGGGTCAAGCGCAATATCTGCGCCTCTTGGCTCCCGATACCTTGCTAGTATTGCGATCGGATCTGCAACTAGCTTCTGAAACGCTAGTCCCGATCGAACAGTTTGGCTTAGGAGGTATCAGCAACATTCGGGGTTACCGTCAGGATTTCTTACTGGCAGATAATGGCCTGTTTGCCTCCGCTGAAGTTCGCTTCCCTATTGCCCGGATTTCTGAGTGGAATAGTATTTTACAATTAGTGCCTTTCTTTGATTATGGCACTGTTTGGAATAGTTCCGACCGCGAGAATCCCAATCCCACAACTTTATCTTCAGTGGGAGTGGGATTGCTTTGGCGCATTGGTCAAAAATTTACCGCTCGATTAGATTGGGGTGTTCCTTTAGTTGAGGTGGATAGAAGTGAAGATACTTGGCAAGAAAAGGGTATCTATTTTAGTTTGGAATATAGGCCGTTTTAGGGAATGGGGAATGGGGTATGGG
>DNXU01000435.1:0-540 GCA_003505715.1 Cyanobacteria bacterium UBA8803
CTACCCCGGAGGTCGTCGCCGATATCCTAAAATGTCCCCTCAAAGATGCCCAGACTTACCTGCCTGGGGTACTCTCTGCTTTGCAGGAAAAGAATATTCTCGATAAGCCCACCCTAATTGCAGCGATCGCAACCATCGGTGTAGAAACAGGTGGCTTTCGTCCCATCCACGAATACGGCGGTACCCAGTACTTCACCAGAATGTACGAGCATCGCAAAGATTTAGGTAATAATCAAACCGGAGATGGAGCGCGTTACCACGGACGCGGTTTCATTCAAATTACGGGTCGGGCGAACTATCGCGACTACGGTAAAAAACTGAACGTAGACCTAGAAGGCAATCCCGATTCTGCTTTAGACGCTAAAATCTCCGCTCGCATCTTGGCCTGTTACTTTTACGATCGCAAGGTATACCAAGCAGCACGGGATAGTAACTGGCGACAAGTTCGCAAGCTAGTCAACGGCGGTTACAACGGTTGGACTGAGTTCAACAATTTTGTCCAACGCGCTTTACAGAAAATATAGGTAATTGGTAATTGGT
>DNXU01000435.1:650-11332 GCA_003505715.1 Cyanobacteria bacterium UBA8803
CCCCATTCCCCATTTCCCATTCCCCATTCCCTAACCAGGAGGATATTTTTGAAACAAATCGGTGCCGTCAATTACGATACTTGTAAAAACATATCCTCTATTTTGTAAATATCGGGGATCTTGTTTAATAATGCTCATAAACTCTCGATGCCCCGCTCTGGTACGACCCACTAGACAACCTGCACTCCAGCGTCCTATATCATCCATTGGGCTGTCACCTCCCCAATGCTGATTGACGGAAAAGTATCCCGTATCAGTCTGATCGCCCGTCCTCTTTCCATCCTTATTTAAGTCCCGGTAAACTGTAATTGCGCCACCAGTTTGTACCAAAGCTTCATGAGGGTCAGCTTGCCCGTGCCTGCCAATTTGCCAAGCTTTGTGCTGCCCAAAGGCAATGCGGGCAGCGCCTTTGGCATTCATCGGTCGCATGGTATAGTAGCGCCCTGGCTCAGTGGTGGCTTCCCACTTACCCAGGATGACAGGTTTGCCGTCCTTGAATTCAATTACTATCCGGGTGTCGTTCCAGGCATTAGCTGTATCCTCGTTTAACCGCCCATCCGGATACATCCCTTCAACATAAATAATGTTCTTTTCTCCGGCATTACGGTAGATTTGGTAGTTTTTATCCTCGCAGTAGGCAATAATCCGTTCTTCCAGGGTTCGAGGTTGGGGACGGGTGACTACTGGTGGTGGGGACGCAACAGCAGGAATACCACCATTCCCATTTACCCCCACTGAGGGGTTGGTAAATCCCTGAACCGATCCTTGAGCTGCCGGACCACTACGCCATCGCTGTGCAAACTCCGCCAGTACTAATGGCGACTGTTGTCCTTGCAGCCATGCGATCGCGGCATCTTGGTGAGGCAAGCGCTGGTAATATTTGAAGGCATTTAGGAGTTGAATGGTCTGTTGAGACTGCCCAACAGCGGTGCTAACAGCTGGTTGTGATGTCTGCACCATGGTAGCAGTTGGGGCGGATGGAGTGGTCTGAGCTAGAGGAGCTGCACTAGCTGATTGTCCTCCATTCAGCATTCCTTGGTAATAGAGATACCAGAGGATTGCTACGGCTCCTACCTGTTCTGATGAGGCATTCGGGTCAAAAGAACCATCGGCTATGTATTTGCCTCGGTTGTTACCAGAACCAAAATGATTAGTGCCGTTCCACAGGTACTCGGAGTTAATACCCCGCATGGCATAGCCGAAGCCATTCCACAACTCAAACCGCCACAACCAAGCCCCAATAGAACGGTCTTGAGCAGTATCGTAAGTTTTCCACCGCAGGGCATCTATAGCACTTTCCACAAAAGTATATTGCCGCCCATTGGCCGGAGGAGCAAAGGGGCGGCCTGCGGGTACGTGAACGGTGCGGTTAGTCAGGGGATCGCCGTTATGGAGGTGGGCGTCCCTAAAGCCTGACTCTCGATAATGCAAAATACCGACAAACCACCAAGGCACAGTGGTTGTCCTTTCAATTTCCTCGTATTGCGATCGCCTTTGTACAATCGTTTGAGCAACTCCAGCGATTCTGTCCAGCCAGCTTCTTCTGAGCTGACAGTTGGCAAAGAGTTGTTCGTAATGAGGCTTGAGAACACTAAGCCGGAAGTCACCAGACATTCTGCCCAAGACCTTTGGAGAAACTATGCCCTCAAATGCCGCTTAGCACAAGCTTTTGACCAGCTAGCCTCGCTCTTGAGGGTGATTTTAACTGGTCAGTTATTTCTGTCCAGATATACTATCTTACTCTATTTGTCTATCTCTCTAGCAGGTCTTGACAATAATCCTCTTTTTGGTATTTCTATTGCAAATAATAAAATATCCTCTCTAGGGGCGAGTCCCCTTCCCAGCCGCCCTGCTCATAAATTCCTAGTACCTAAAAATCCTATTGCCCTAGAGGCACCTCTAACTTGACTCGTTGAGGATCGCCCGGTTCCCCATTAGGCGGGAAGAGATCGAGGGGGGTTTCCGAATTCAAGGTATCACCGACCACAATTTGCAGGCGATCATTTAGCCTCACACCGGGATTAGATGAGTTACCTCCAGGCACATTAGCTTCAACCTCATTCTGAGCCACCCGCGAACTTTCATTGAAAAACGTTTTGTAATCTCCTGATACGGTGCGGCTCTCAATCGTGCGAAGGGACTCACCTGATAGGGTTACAGAACTATCGTTCAAGCTAGACGGCGTGCTTGACTGCGCTAGGGCAGGGGGGGCCAAGCCAACAACAACCACTCCAATTCCTAAGACAACAATGGCTTCGGGTCTCATGAGCTTCCTCCCTGGTTATTGATTGTTTTCAGGCGAAGAGAATACTGACCTATGTTGTTAACAATAACAAAAGCCGCTAGGAAAGTTACGCTCCAACAGATTTTCTCAACATTTACTGAGGAATTAGGAATGGTGAATTGGAATGAGACTCACCGAGCGCGTTCGCAAAGGCAAGCAACTGCTGTCACTAAATCGTCAAAATTAACCGGCTTAGATATATGTCTGTGAAACCCTGCTGAAAGTGCTAGTTGCCGATCCTGACTGCTGGCGGCTGCCGTCACAGCGATCGCAGGAATCTGACGGCCTCGTTCTAGCTCAAGACTTCTGACTTTACGGATCAGTGAGTAACCATCTTCCCCCGGCATGAGAATATCACATAGCAGAATATCCGGTTTACAACATGCCAAGATAGCTAGCGCTTCACTCACCGAAGGAACTGCCATGACTTCAGCTCCTTCTTGCTCGAACAGGATCTTCAATAGCTCTCTGCTATCCGCGTTGTCATCAACAACGAGCAGCCGCAGACCCGCCAAATCACAGCTCATCTCTCGCTTTACGCCAGCTTCTTGTACTTTGAATCCTTGCGTCACTTACTCTTCCTCTCAAAATACACTCCCTGCCTGCTTAGAGTTTAGGGAGCTCTTAGAGTTGCACAGCCATAGCTGTAAAGATCTCACCTCCTTATAGATATACCGATAGATGGCTTCCTAACCCCTTGTTCTCTTGGAGCCTGCTCCGGCAAGCAGACCTTACGCTTCACTCTGGGGTCTAACAACGGTTGTGTAGCTGTAAGTTTAGGGATCGCACATATATATGCGGATTTAGTTATGAGGTATGTTAATCCTCAGTAAGAGAAGTTATCTGCTATTGATTAGTCCTCAAAAAAACTATTTTTGTGTGTATCCTAACCCTGACACAATTGATATCAATAGTCTGTACGGTTGCGTACATAAACTTCAATTTAAGGAACCACGGATACTTCATCCAGATTGGGGCTTGCCAATTCAACCGAGATCGAGGTCAAACAATCGATGGAATTCGCGTTTCACAACCCCATAACACTCGCAGGCCATGGTAGCTAAGGCTTCTCGATTAAGGATCGTAATCCTACCTCTATTATAGCGAATTATTCCTGCTTGCTGTAGTCTACTAGCTGCTACCGTAACGCCGGAACGACGGGTGCCCAGCATGTTAGAGATAAATTCTTGTGTCAGCTGTAAACTGTTGGAGAAAGCATAGTCCTGAGCCGTGAGCAGCCAGCGAGCGAGTCGTTCCTCTAGGGGATGGTGGCGGTTGCAGATTGCGGTTTGGCTGACCTGGGTAAGTAGTGCTTGCGTATATAGGAGCAGCAATCTTTGCATGGTCTCCCCTCGATTGAACTCAGTTTTTACGCTATCGGCATCCATCCTCTTAGCTGTACCTGCCATCTGTACTATTGCACGGTTCGTTGTGAAATGGCCTCCTAAAAATACGGGAATACCCACAACCCCGTCATTACCCACTATGCCTACTTCTGTTGTCGAGCCATCTTCCAGAAGAGAGACTAAAGAAACCAGTGCGCCATCAAGGAAATAGACATATTCGATGGTTTCCCCTACCTCATAGAGGACTTGCCCTAGGGAAAGCGAAACTGGTTCTAGGTAGGGAACAAGACGCTGATACTCCTCCTGAGGTAGAGACGCAAGCAGTTGATTAACTGGCACAGAATTACTATTGGAAGGAGGCATGTTTAAGTTTCCTTGATTAAGTCTTGTTCAAAAAAACAGCTGACGACACAAGGAGATGACTCTATTTCTGTTTTGTCACTTGTCAGAAAAATGTTCAGGACGAATTAATTTTGACGGGACGAAGCCTCACTCCAACCACCTGCAACAGTTGAACAACCTTTCGCTGCGCTTAGATTGAAGTGGAAAAGGGCTGCGCCCAATGGACAACGACAAAGCTAAACCTATGCAGCCACAAGCCCCTACTTACCAAAAATCTTGGCTGAGGCTTAAAAGGGATGTATGCGTAGGCTAAGCCATACCTTTCCCTGCCAGCTGTTCTCCAGAAAGGTTCGCAGTAAGGATAGGGTAGGCTTTGCCCTTTGTCGCTGTCCAGAGTGACAAAAGAGGGCTGTAAGCATGTCCCAATGCCAAAACTTACGGTTCGGTCATTTCGCTCTCAAGCCAGTGGAATTACTCACGACCGAGTAGGAGTTAGAGCTTTCTGTCAACTCCTGTAGTGACCTCTAAATGCAGTTTATGCCTACATATAGTTTTTGATATCGCCATAACCTACCTATAGTGGTGAGCAAATCGATAAAACTGGTAAAAAATGAGGGAAGCGTAAGTTTTTTAGTGAATTTGCCGGAATCCCCATGCTGCCCCTATAGGACGGCGATAGGAGGAGTGTTACGAAAAGCTACACAACTAGCAGCTGGCAAGTGCCAACTAGATTATATTGTTAAAATAACGTATCATAAAACGGTTAAGTTAGAGAGGTTCTCAAATTTTCCCCAGGCAGGGGATGGGAAGAGCCTACGAGTTACTCCTCCTTTCGAGCAACCGCTGACACTCGCTTTTAACTACTTCATAACACTCACAGGCCGTGGCTTCCAAAGCTTTTCGATTCAAGATGGTAATTCGACCACGGCTATAGCGAATCGATCCCTCCTGCTGAAGAGTACCTGCCACTGCCGTAATAGTGGCACGGCGCGTACCTAGTAAAGTAGAGATATATTGTTGAGTTAGGGGCAGCTCATCTTTTTGGATACAGTCTTGAACTGACAGCAACCAGCGGGCGAGTCGATTCTTCATAGTATGGTGAGATTTACAGACTGCATTTTGTGCGACCTGAGTAAATAGCGCTTGAGCATAGAGCAGCAAAAGTCTTTGCAGTACCCCGCCCCGTTCAAACTCCATTTTCAGCACATCAGCATTCATCCTCATCGCACCATCCGGAATTTGCACGATCGCATAACTGCTTGTGAGATTGCCTCCTAAAAATACAGGGAATCCTACCATTCCTTCATTGCCTACCAATGCAAATTCCGCGCTCGAGTTGTCTTGGAGCCTGGAAACTAAAGATACCATCGAACGAGTAGGAAAATACACATATTGAATAACTGCCCCAGATTGGTAGAGGATTTGTCCGGGAGGAAGAGTGACGTATTCTAAGTAGGGAACGAGGCGCTGGTATTCCTCATCCGGTAGAGAAGCCAGGAGCCGATTATCTGGCACAGAATTGCTGTTGGATGGGGGCATATTCAAGCGTTATGGATTTAGTAGCAATTTACAAACTGATGGATTATAAGGGAGAACTGACAAAAACAATTAAATCAATCTCAAGCGTTGCTTTTTTGGGTTTAAAACCTAATAGCAGAAGGAATTCCTAATTGATAAGTTCGCTCAAATTCTGAACTCCTCAACTTCTGAAATTCTGTATTCTTCTGTTCATCAACCGCCAGATCAATGTGTAATTAGACACAAATTAGGCGAGCAGGTAGGAATACTCCATCCCCCTAGAGGCGGAGATAGCTAGGTTAAAGTATCCTCAAATTGTATTACTGATTTAGGTTAAACCTCTAGCCTAGGTTAGGCGTTAAACCAAAATATTGGCCATCTGGCAAGCCCATATAACTTCCCTGACTTTCAAATGCTTTAATATAGATAAAGAACAACCATACTAATTAGCGGTAACGAAGTTGTTGAGCTTTGGCAACCCCTACCATTTTTATACCCCGCTCAATTTGATCAAATCTGTATTGTTGAGCTGGGGTTGCTTGATTCTCGTGTACTTCAGCTAAACCAAGGCTAACCATAGTCAAGAGCAGGGTTGTGACGAGTAGGTTACGAGCCACTGTTGAGTTAAACATTAGCTTGTTAATTTCTCTTGTTTGATATTTAAACAGTAGAGTTCCCTTGCCTAACCCAAATACAGTACTATGCAACTAGCGAAGCGTGAATATCTAGCGCATCATGAAGCTTACGCAAGTAAGCAGCTTAAGTAATGCCGGGGTAGAGACGATCTGCTAACTGGCACTAAGGAAATTTCAGGTTGGGTGGGCTATATATTCTTACCCACATTCCGCACCCTGTCTACTCTGGTGATGTAGCTCCCTAAATCCCAACTCTCATTGACGGTTGATACTAGACGAGTTATAATAAAAGTAGAGATACCGTAATTGGCATCAGCCAAGTAAGCTATAAGAAACTCCAGAGCTAGCCAATTCAGACTGCTCTTGAGAGTCGTAACAACTATCATGCGCCTTGATCCGTTGGCGAACAGCCTTGCCATCTGGACAGTGGATCGCTGTCCTTGCGCATAGCATAACCATGCACCACTAGCCTGCTCTTGACTGTGCCTACTCTCGGTGCTATCGGCTATTCCGGTTTGACTTTTCTAAAGTGAATGAAGCCGATAGCACCGGAGTAGGCTTGAGTTGAGCAGTCTAGTCCTCTAGGAGTTTACGAAGGGGCAACCAACGGATAACAGCGCATGATTTTTCCTATTGTTTACAATTCATATTTAAGGCAGTACTAGCAGCGACAACATAACTTGGCTTGACCTGATTGGCTGCAACCTATTACTGTAAAGGGAGTGGCTGCTATTTCACTCCCCCTGTCTTAGCCTATCCATCAATTCCCCCACACTACTTTGAGAGTTTGAGGATGAGAGGCGTTAAGCCTAATAAGCTCTAAATTGAGATCTCGCTAAGTCCAACGCTTCTTGCGCCGCGCCACCTCCTTACGCTTGCGTTTCTCCAAAGGAGTCTCAAAGTGACGATGCCTCCTCACCTCTGCCAAAATCCCCGCTTTGGAGACTTGACGCTTAAATCTACGCAAAGCTGAATCAATTCCTTCGTTTTGACCAACAACTACTTGAGTCATCCTACTTACTTATCAACATTAATGACTAGGAGTCAGTGTTAGATTAACTAAACGTTAATCTGCCTAAATGGACTACAGCAAGAAGCCCATTCGATTTTCAGAGATGGTTGAGCATGAAACTCTAGCTGCTTAGTAGTTTTAAGAGAAATGCAGATCGTTATTTCTCCTCTTCTCAACGAACCTCCCTCGACGTGAGGTATTGCCCGATGAACAAACCTTACAGCTGAATTTAAGACCCAATCAATACCCTAGCATAATTATTTTCCCTAATCCCAGCCTCTACAGCTAGGAAGTGCAGAATTTAGGCACAATTCTTCCTCTCGCTGTGTGTACTCCCCCTTTTCTCTCCTCTTTTGCCTAAAATCTGAATCGATACCCTTGGATTTCTAACCGACGACCCGTCGATGTTTTTGGTCGCACTACAAATACCCACCTTCTGGACTGCTGCCTTGGCGAAGTTGCTGCTTGCCGCTGAGCGAGTTGGAATTCTAAAGTTGTAGGCGCTCGGTATATCTTAATATTTTTCAGCTCAGGAAACGCTGAAAGCCTCTCTATACAATGGATTGCAGCGGTAATAAATGAATCATGACATTCTTCATTCATGGGTGAGACTCTCCTTTAACTCATCTTCTTCTTTAAGGATTCCCGTTTATGAGGTCAATATGGGTGAAGTGAGTTTAAAGATTTGCAGGAATTGGATAAAGACTTATTAAGTCCTTCGTTATCCTTAAGTTCTCAGTGATAAACATGGCTATAGTCTAGGGCAAAATAAACCTATGTATATAGGGACTGGCAAAAATCTCAGCTCAGAACTTACCCAACTACGCCATATATAGTGGCATTGACCCTTTAGCTCCCAAGGTAACGCGCCCTACTAATAGAGGCTGTGCCTAAGTTCTAAGCTTTGACCCTCCCACTCGCCAACTGTCTCTACCTGAAACAATCAGCCATTACCATGGGTTACTCCTCCTTACTATTTTTGCTACCGATCTCACTATCGTTGCCCCTTCTAGCAGCATCAGCAACTGACGTACCAACTGGATTAGCACAAAGTCGCACCCCTGCTGATTTCTGGCCCCAAGCAGAGCAACTCGTGGAACAGCAGTTGAATTTGATTAATCTCATGGGAGAAACCCTCACCAGTCCTGATATGAACCGGACAGAAATGGCACGGGGGCGATTGTTCCTGCACTTGGGCAAGGTGGAGCGCTTTCTGAAAAGTCAATATCGGATTCCCCAGTTTCTATGTAACAATGGCACCGTTTCTCCAGAGGTTCCTGCCGACTTAACATTGCCTCAAAGAGAAGTTTACTGCGCCCTCTATGTTTCAAGCCAGCAGTTAGATCCGATGCTTTCGCTACTAGATCGGCGTTTGCCCATGCTGGCTGGTTTAGCGGCTACCAATCCCCTTACAGACGAGCGATCGCAATTAAGGGGGCGTTATAACTATCAAATTCCCGTACAACCCAGATTTGCGCCAGTACCGGATTTTCCAGAACCAGAACCCCCAGTGATTGGTCTGCCAGCTAAAACCCCCATTGCTGACTACTCTAGGCCACCATTACCACCCGCGATCGCTCCCTCTGAAGAAGCGATCGCCACTCTTGAAGCAGCAAGACAGAAACTCCTCTCGGCACTACCTGCATTCCCAGACTCTAATCGGATGATGAACCTAACTCCAAATGCGGCAGCTGTGGCTCGCGCTAACTACGGGATCTTACCGTTGGAACAAAAGCAATATGCGCAGTTTTTAGCTCAGCCCAATACGGGCATTGCCCACATTTTGCTCGCCCAGAGTTACCACCCCGATCCCAACCAGCTACGAAACCGCCTGCAACCCTCTATATCAGATCAATTTCCCTTTGTACCTCTCTTGACAAGGGCTAATAGTCTGCTCCCCCGCTTAACCCTTGAGATTGAAGACGGTAACTTCCGGCTGCCCCTGCCCGGTTTAAATTACGGCTTCATGGTAAATTTGGGTGAGGTTGCCCTCGAAAACCTCAACCCCAATCTGCAAAAAATTCCCAACCTCTCACCTCTACAGCGGGATTTGTTCCTCAACTATGTTCCTCCCCTTCAACTAGACGCCCTACAAGTAGATCGGCAACGCTTCCTTACTGGCAAAGAGGGTTTAGGCTTTGTACCACCAGTGAGTCCACCAGCATCAACTCAACTCCCAATCGTACTTAACAACACCTATTTACTCCGGTCGATCCAATTCCAGCTACCCGAAGCGCTACTGACAAGAGAACCCATCTCTAGGGCACAGCGCCGCCATCTCCCAGAACTCCTCAAGACCCCCAGTAGTGATGTACTCGTTGCCTTTCAACCCATCCAGCGGCGTTTTGATGGCAGTTATACAGTACTGTGGCGTCTGCTCTACCAGTTCCCCGACCCTCAGATTGAAGATTTGGAAAAATATGTTGAACTAGAATAATGGGGAAACGACTTACACCCACCCTAATACTGCTCGGTTAAAATAATATAGACTTACGCAGAGGCTCTATTAGTAGGGTGTGTTATGCGGTAGCTAACGCACCATTACTGCTTACTTACTGTAACAGCTTTTTTCCCCCTTCTGTGTTTTCCTCATATAGCAGCATAGCTGACTCCTGCCTTCACCGCACTACTTATTGTGCCGATGCAACCAACACAAACCCCCGCATCTTGCCAGAAGCAGAATCAATTGTTGCCATTGCCTGCCAAAGCTCTTCAGCTTTTACCCAAACTGGAGGATACTTGTAGCGGGAGACATCTAGGATTAGAAAACGGTCGGTCTGCTGATTGTAAGCAGCTAACGGCGAAATATGTCCCCCCGTTTCCTGACCAATCGTTTTTCGCAAATAATTAATTAAAATAAAATTGCCAGGTTCTCGTAAATTCTTAATTGCCTGATTGCGGAATTCCTCCAGGGTTACCTCACTAGCATGATAAACCTGTACCTTTACCGGATAAGTAGCTAAGAGTTGCCCCAATTGATCCAACGTCATGCCTTGGCGAGCAGCTACTTCAGCTGGCAATACTCGTTCAGTTTGGGCGTTAAAAAAGTTCTTCTGCGTAAACCTGTGGTAAGTGCCAAACTCAGGAGCAATTGGTGCCGGAATCGAAAGAGA
Source organism: Cyanobacteria bacterium UBA8803 (assembly GCA_003505715.1). Taxonomy (GTDB): domain Bacteria; phylum Cyanobacteriota; class Cyanobacteriia; order Cyanobacteriales; family Coleofasciculaceae; genus UBA8803. The sequence continues at coordinate 10,901 of DNXU01000435.1, forward strand.
ATTCAACACCATGACGATACTTGCTACCCCACAGTACGCTAGGTTATCCTGAGTTTCAAAATGAATACTTAAAGGCATGTAATCTTGGCGAGCTTCACTTTCTATGAGTAACTCTTCTCCCTCACGAGAGTTAAGGTTAATCAAGTTTTGGGAAACAGGCAAAGTTTGCGATAGAACTCCCTCACTAACAAGACACAGACCTAAAATTATAGCCTGTAAGGGAATGGCAATTGCCTTAAGTAAACCAATTTGATACTTGCTGGAATTCATGGCCAAAGGTGTTAGGTGGTAGATATGCTTATTATTTTCTTTCTGAGATAGGTAAATTCTCCCTCTAGAAGGGTTTTGTACAAGATTTATTGGGAAAAACCCACTTACCATGGTTTGCGCCCCCCCTTAAATCTGCCCACTACCCCTCATCCCTCATCCCTC
>DNXU01000435.1:11408-12360 GCA_003505715.1 Cyanobacteria bacterium UBA8803
TCCCTCATCCCTAATCCCTAATCATAAACATTAGCTGCTTTAAGCATGTGATAGGTAATCAGCAGTTGTGTTAAAGCTAAAGGGTAACTCTGAAGAGTCTCTCCAGTTGTGCCAACTAGCTTGCCAATGTCTTGATTACCTTCCAGGCTACAGAATTTCCCTAAGTAGGGAATGTCGTTACACAAAATGTGTTCCAGTTCTTCTACCTGTTCCTGCGTTGCATGACCATCAACTTCTAAGACATCAACAGGTTTTCCCATATCCCGATCCAGTTCTAAGCGAATAGCCGAACTGAGGTGAGATTTGCTGGGATTAAGAATTCTGGTAAAGTCAGGATGCGGGATAGTGGGTCTGAGTACCAAATGCACGTTCAGCATTAAATCATTCCCATTTGAGACATCATCAGGTGGATAGAAACTAACGACGATATCTGACCACTGGCGTTGGGGACGGATAAATTCCTCAGAATCTGGTTCCCGCTTTTTCAGTTGTTCGACTACTTGTTCCTCCGTATAACCTCGCTTTTGAGTATCTCGTTTGATTTTCCATTGCGTGCGCAGAGATTCTGGGGGAGCCAAATAAACTTTGACATCGAAACACTCCCGAGCAGTACGAGTTGCATAACCGAGCAATCCTTCCACAATGACAAACTTGTTGGGCTTGATGTACTCCGGCGGATCGAACTTGCCAGTGTTGTGGTTGTAAATCGGCTTAAGAATAGGCTGTCCGGTGCGCAGCAGACTGAGGTGCTGCTCCATGATGTCGAGGTAGTTACAATCAGGATGTAAAGCAGAAATGGCCATTTTGGCTCGCTGCTGGCGATCGTAGCGGTGGTAATCATCCGTACAGATAACCGTAACATCTTCTTCACCCAATATTTGAGCAATTCCTCGCGTCAGCGTTGTTTTCCCAGCAGCACTATCTCCGACGATGCCAAGAATAATAGGGCGAT
>DNXU01000608.1 GCA_003505715.1 Cyanobacteria bacterium UBA8803
GCAGCAATGGTGCGTTAGCTACCGCGTCACACACCCTACTAATAAAGGCTGTGCGTAAGCCCTAACAGTCAAAGATGCTCTAGCCCAATCGTTTTTTTCATACAATTGCTTAAGCGAAAAGCTGGGTGCAACAGCTGCCATGATCGATCAGGTTTTAAATAATCGCTACCGCGTCGTGAGAATTTTAGGATCGGGTATTTCAGGGCTGATTTACCTGGCTGCCGACACTCGCCATCCCGATTTTCCGGTTTGCGCGATCAGACAGTTAAAGCTTCCCAATAAAAATTCTCAGGCTCTAGCTCGTCTGCAATTTCTCCTCAACCACAAGGCAGAAACCCTGGAACGACTAGCAGAAAGTCAGCAAAGCCCTGAAATCTTAAATTATTTTGTAGAAAACCAAAAATTTTATCTAGTCGAAGAATACCTTCCTAGCTTGCATACAAACTCATCTAAGGAAATCGGTCAACTGCCAGGAGAAGACCTAGGGATCGTGCGGTTCCAAGAGATGTTAGCCTTGTTAGGGCAATCAGTGGAACCCAACTGGGATACACCGCTTGTAGAAACTTTGCCCGAACCACCCATCACTGACGTTGAGAATCTGGGGGGTTCCCTAGGGACGAAAACCGCGATCGCTACCCAAAAACCAAGCAAATCTGGAAAACTATTCTGGTTGCTTATATCAGGGGGGATTATTATAGCCCTAATTATTGCCTTGATCCTGATTTTTCAGAGTCAAGATCGCACGAAAGCGCAAGAATTTTACAACCAGGGAGTTAATAAACTCAAAAAACGCGATTTGCGCGGAGCTATTCAGGATTTTGACCAAGCCATTCGGCTCGATCCCAAAAACTCTTTAGTCTATGGGAACCGGGGTAATGCTCACTACGATATGGGGGCTTACAAAGCAGCAATTGAAGATTACAGCAAAATGCTAGAACTCGATCCCAAGAATGCTGGTGCTTACTACAATCGCGGGCTTGCCCGTTACGATTTAGGAGATTGGCAAGGAGCGATTGAGGATTTAAGTCGGTTAATTGAGCTACAACCGACTGATGCCAGTGCTTACTATAAAAGGGGTGTTGCCAACTATAACCAGGGTAATTATAAAGCCGCAATTGCCGATCTCGATCGCGCCATTGGCATCAACCCCAAAGATGCCAAGGCTTACTCATCGCGGGGATTAGCAAAGTCGGCGGATGGAGATCGGCAGGGGGGTATGGCAGACTATACCAAAGCCATTGAGTTAGATCCTAATGATGCCAAAGCTTACTACAGTCGAGGTAGAGCCAGATTTTTGTTAGGAGATTATACGGGAGCGGTAGAGGATTACACCCAATCCATTGCGATCGAGCCGACGGATACAGAAGCTTATACTAATCGGTGCAGTGCTAAATTGAACCTGAACGCTTATCAAGAAGCGATCGCTGATTGTACCGAGGCTATTAATCTCAATCCCAATAATGCCATTGCCTATAACAATCGATGTATTGCCTATTTCAGTATTAAAGATTACGAAAACGCCCTCAAAGATTGCAGCCAAGCCATTCGGATCGATCCGAATTACGACACCGCTTATAGTAACCGAGGGGATATTCGCAAACAATTAGGCGATCGCCAAGGAGCGCTAGAAGACTATACCCAAGCCATCCGACTTAATTCCAACAATAGCGTTGCGTACAGCAACCGGGGTGATGTCCGCCGAGAGTTGGGAGATAAGTTAGGAGCGATTGAGGATTACACCGAAGCGATTCGACTCAATTCTAACAATGCCTTTGCTTACTACGGTCGCGGCCTAACCTACAGCGTGCTAGGCAATAAGGATAAAGCCATTGCCGATTTACAGCAAGCCTCTAAACTGCATTTAGACAACGGCAGAATTGGCGGCTACAACGATGCTCAGTTTCAGCTGAGGAAATTGCGTTAAGAATTGTTCATTGTTCATTCTCCTCCTGGTTCTCCGGGCAGTCTTGGTTTTCCTCACAGTTTTCGCGTTCTTTGTACTCTTTGAGTAATTGGGCAACTCTTTTCTGCATGGCAACATGTCGTGCTACTCCTTCGTAGGTATAGCGGTTGTAGCCGTTGCGATCGATCTGTGTTTCCAAATTGCTAATCCGCTCCTTGGTGTCTGGGTGGGTGGAAAGCCACGCAAACAAGGGGCGATCTTTTTCTTCCTGACTCAGTGTCACCATTAGGTTGTGTAATCCATCTGCGGCATAGCCACTAGCCACTAGAATGCGAGTGCCGAGTTCGTCGGCTTGGCGTTCCATATCTCGGCTGTAGTCGAGAACGATCAAATTTGTTGCCGTGCCGCCAAAGGGAATGTACTGAGTAACGTTGGCAATCAGATTGCCTTGAGTAACTAACTGGAAACCATGAGATAAAACTGCATGGGCTAATTCATGAGCCAGTAAACCCGCTAACTCTGCCTCCGATTTGGTTTTCAAAATTGCCCCAGCATTGACAAATACTTTGCCACCAGGTAAAGCAAAAGCATTGATGCGGTCGTCCATGATAACATAAAACTGATACTCAAACTCCTTGCGACCTGCCACGATCGCAAGTTTATTCCCGACTTCCCGCACGTACTCCAGTACTTCTTCATCCTCTAACATGGGTAGTTCCTCTTGCACCTGTTCGGCAATTTTCTCCCCAACCGCGGCTTCTCCCCGGAGCATCAAAACTGTGGTCTCAATAGCAGAAATTGGCCCGAAGAGATTGCCTGTGAAGATATAGCCTAAAGCTCCAGTAATGACGTTGGCGATCGCATTTCCTCGGAGTTCGCTACGCAGATGGGACTTGTATCGTTCTAAATTCTCATCTGCCAGTGCCTCAAATTCCTGCGCCCCGGCATCAGTGGGGTTAAATAGGGCAAACTGACGCGCTGCGAGGGATGCTTCTAACCAGCGTTCGGCTTCTGCCAGTGCTGTAATTTTAGCTTTGAGTAATTCGGGATCGTTGGGATATAAGGTTGTGGCTCGCTCCAGTATCCGTAGGGACTCTTCTTGCTGTCCGTACTGTTTGAGAGCTTCAGCGTAGCGCAAATGACCGGGAATAAATTGAGGCTGCTGCTCAACTAAAAACTTCAGCGGTAGCAGAGTTTTGGTTTCCAGCTGCTGCTCAAAACCTGCCTGAGCCTGACGCCAGTATACCGCGCCTGCTGGTGATAGCTGAGCGGGATCGTAAATAGCTGCTGGTTGCTCCTGAACTTCTGCTTCTGTAGTAAAAGGAGCTTTTGCTTGCCGATACAGTTGTTGAGCTTCAAGAAACTGTCCGCTCATATAGAGTCGATCGGCTTCGATGAGCTTCTCCTGCCGCGCCAGTTCTTCTGGAGTTAGTTCTGGAGTTAGTTCTGGTGTTTCGGGTGCGGTTGATTCTTCCGAACTGGGTGAGGGGGTTGTCTCGGTATTTTCTGTCGGTTGTGTCTCGGTAGCTGGTACTTCGTTACTGGGAGCAGTAGGGGTTTCCTCGTTTTCAGTAGTTTCACCTGCCTCCGATCGATCTGCCGAGTCTGGGGAACTGGGGACGGTAGAAGTTTCCTCGTTTTTTACCGTATCAGTTTCGCGATCGCTAGCAGAAGAGGGCGTTGATACGGGCACCGCATCCGGAATTACCACGGTTCTCGGCGTCTCAGGTGAGTTATCTGAAGCTATAACTTCTGGAAATGTTTCCCCATCTATATCCGGAATCGCAATTTTTGGGGAGTTCTCGATTGACAGCGTCTCCTGTACAACCACCGGATCGGCTCGATCCGATGTCAGTAAAACTTCTTCTGAGTTAGCCATTAGCTCAACTGATGCCGAGGCTTCCAAGGACTTGGCTAAAACCGTGGATGTCGAGATAGGCAGCAGGATGCCTAAAGTGATTAACAGTGAATTCCAGAGGAGTTTCATAAGTTATTTTCCAAGGAGCGAGCAGGTTAGGAAGGCAGACTTCGGCGTGAGATCAGTCGAACGCAGGCAGGAGGGAGGAGGGAAGAAAGGTTGTAAAGTAAGCTTTTTAACCTTGTGTAAATGGTGAGTTATTTCTGCCGCGCTGTACTAGTCCCTCTTCTGAGATTTTGCACCATTCTCAATAAAGTGGTTGAAACCGCAGCCACAAAAACTGACAAAGAACGAATGAAAATAATTTTCCCCCTCACCCCCTCACCCCCTCACCCCCTCACCCCCTCACTCCCT
>DNXU01000577.1:0-9440 GCA_003505715.1 Cyanobacteria bacterium UBA8803
AAGATACAAAAAAAGCTGAGACTTCGATGTTCCTGTATTATTCCTTGTGATTCATAGATTACCTGAATTTTGTCCTTATCTAGCTAGCTTTGCCGCTCTAGGTTTTTTTGGATAACTTATTCTTTGGAAGTCCCTTACACGGAGCTCGGTTTCATGTCAAATTTACACATAGAAATTCGATGCTTCCAACAGCCGAGCTTCGATGAAATCATTGTGTTTGTTATACCAGACACAAGAAAAGTATTTATCTAGATTTTCATCTTCCCATTGGAAGTCGGAACGAAAAAAGTAACCACGGCTTTCCCGCCTGCATAAACAAGAGCGCATTATAGCTTCGGCAACAATTAACCAAGCGATTGAATCACTTAAATTTTCATTGTTTAAGATTAATGTACTCCGAGTTTCCCGAAACCAGTCAATACACTCTTGAGCATAGGATTCATTAAAACTTTTCTGTTGATATTCATACAATCGCCTTCTGATTACTTTTAACAAATCCCCATCGAAATTAGACTTTTGAAAAACCAATTCAAAGTCAAGGGGCTTTTCATCTGCCTGAAGCTGGTTTGCTATATGTTCGCATATTGTACGACCGCTAGCTAAGTAGAGTGACCACGGTAATCCACCAACTCGATTTGCACCAAAGTCGTGCATACATTCACCCGTTACATATACATTTTTCAAATTTGTGCAAAAATCTGTATGTGCAATTCCCCCTAATGAAAAATAAGTAATTGGTTTTACCTTAAATTTTCTCGATTGCTCAATTTTGAAGTTTTGCTTGAGCTGTTGAAATTTTTCATATTCTATGACTTGAAGTCGATCACCATCAACTATTTGATTGAAAACATCAGTTCGCATCTTCTGTGGAAAAAGTTCGAGCAATTTTTCTAAAGCTTTTTTCTCAGGTATGATGGTTTGTTGACAATTTTTTGCTTGTATGGAATTGCTCTGTATTGTTGAATTTAACTCGCAGACTGCTAAATAAAGCGGTCTGTACGAAAGGTCGATAAAGTAGTCTATATTCTCATTGCTTAGCCAAATTTTAACGGCTTCAAGATGCGTATCTGTTCCTTTCCCCTCAAATAGCTTTTTTTCTAACGAGAAAAGTCGATTTTTATTTTTGTCATAAACTTCTGCCCCAGCAATCTCTTCGGTTGGTGTTAAACCATTTGTATCGATATTCCCGTATCCATGTTTGAAAAGAAACTCTAGATTCGTTGCCGTACCGCCGCACTCCAGAAAACGACCTAGTATTGTTCCCAAACAGTTGGTATTTATTGAATTGGAATATAGATCTGCATACCCTCCAGAAGCGAGTACGATTGCGCGACAACGTAATTTTCCAATATAACCGTTTTTCTCATACTGCAATCCTCGACAATAATCTTTATCTGCCACCAATCGAGTGACCCACGCATTTATTATCCGCCCTCCAAGTGACTCTAATAGTTCATACATATATTGCAAAAAAACTTTTCCACTTTCAGACTCTAATGCCAATCCAATTTTGATTGGTTTCAAGGCAACAATGGATGAAAGTTCATCAATTTCATCCTTGAAATATAACTGTAACGCTTTAGCTACAGAAGGATGAGTGCATTTTCTTCCTAAATCATCCAGATAAGAGGTAAAGTCATGTTTTTTTAGCACAGAGGTGTTCAATGCACCTACAGAGCGATATGTTGAACCTTGTATGCCACCTCTATCTTTATCCAAATAAGTAATTAAAGTTGTAGCTATTCCTACTTTGAGCAGTTTATAAGTAGCCCAAGTTCCTGCAACTCCTCCTCCTACAACAGCAACAGTAGAATTTAAATCAGGAAGTATTTCAATCATATTTGATTCTATAGTGATGCAACTCTCCCAATAATGGTAGCAAAAATACTATATAAGGCAGACTCACTCTCAGTAGACCGAAAACTTTTGTGATTGCCTACGGCACCAGCGAAGCTGATCGCGCACAGAAAGATACCTATAAAATTGATTATTGTCAAAAAAACCGTATTCTTAGATACATTTTTTGGAAAAACCCTTGAGCAAGTTTAAATAAGTAAAACTAATGAATTACCTCAAAACTTAAGGGTAACGTGCCCATCAAAACACTGTAGCGATAAATATGGCTCAGTTACTTTTAATATTTGGATTTATCTAGTAGACCGCAACTACGGAGTCACCTGTGAAGTCTTCTTGCCATCTGGCTGATTTTAGTTGATTTTTGGGGCTTATTTATAAGCTAATATTATCATTGAACCAAGCTGTTAGCTTTTGTATATTTCCCCAAAAACTGTATCGTAAATTACCATTTTTTAGCCCTCGCAAAAGTTTTCGGTCTACTGACAGTCTCAGCTTTTTTTGTATCTTTTTCCATCGCTTCAACTCACATTCACGAGAGGGAAAATTTATCAGAGAATCCAGCGCGAGAGCCGATGTCTCTGATTGGCTCATGGGCGAGCCCTCTTGGCCATACGCCACTACGCTAGCGTCAGCGGTAGGAAAGTCTGCGCTCTCCTCCCATACGCCCACATTGGGGGCGGCAAACCGAGTGCCCTTGATATCCCAGCGAGTATCTACTGAGTGACCAACAGGGATATTTATCCCAAACGCTTGCCCGCTCTGCTTCCTTGGTATTAGGGAAAAGCCCTATAGATAGTGCCAAGGCTTGGGTTTGGCAATCTTTCCCGCTATATCTAGATCGTCGTTTGATCGCTTATAGTGAAGGTTTGTTCTAAACCAACTAACGTTGATTATGGTTCGAGAGCTTGAGCGAGAACGCATCAAAAGCGATTTTCCAGAAACTGCACCGGCAGCAAATCCGGTATTCTTTAGAACTTACAGCCGCCAAACTGAAGGGGGTCGCGAGAGTTGGAGTGAGGCTTGCGATCGCACTATCAAGGGCTTGAGCAAGCTGGGTAAGCTGACACCAGAAGAAACTGACATCCTCAACCGGATGATGCACCAGCTGAAGAGCCTTCCTTCTGGCCGTTGGCTTTGGGTAGGAGGCGTGTGATTCGTTGAGTTGAAACTGGCTCCGGGAAAGGCTACCAGCCAATTCTGAAGCCTTGGGATGACTCGACTGGTGTCTCAAGTTTCGTTACTAAAGTTGGGTGACAATTACCGAACTTTAGAAGTAGCGTAAACCGAACCAGGATAACTGGATAACCTTGTAGGTGACTCGGATGAAACCGGCACTTTGCGGTCATAAACAATTTACTAAAGGATGGGAATCTTAATATAAGTATTCCCAATTTCCGAGAAGTCCTACCCTCCAAGCGTGGGAGTGCAAGCATATCCCCCAACTAGCGACTGGTTCTCAAAGGTTGAAGCGGGGATAAAAGCTGGTTACACCAAACCGTGCGGTGAATCCCAGCAAGCAAGAGCGCATGGATAACAAAAGTGAAGGTATGTCTGAACAGTCGTAATCCAGAAAGCAGCGAAAACAACGGTTGATACGCTGCGGTCAAAAGACACTGAGGAACATAGAGCCTGAAAATACCTCCTTTAAGGACACGCCCTCTTTCCTCCGGCTGAGTAGTACCGTCCTAAACGCTCAAACCAAGGGTTATCTGGAACGAAGTAATCCCTGTATATGCTCTCCTGAGAGGTCGATCCCAGGAGTAGGTGCCAAACCGCAAGCTTTACAGGGAAGAGATGGAGTCAAAAGCAAATGCCTACCTGTAATGGGTATGGATAGGCTGACGGACTCCCGATGATTGGGAAGATGGAGTTTCTAGTAGCGATGGAAAAGTCTAAAACACGGGTAAACCCGATAGTGGAATGGGCAAACGTCAATTGGCGCAAGCTAGAAAGACGGATGCTGAAGTTGCAAAAGAGAATCTATCAAGCCTCGATGCGGGGAGATGTCAAGGCAGTTCGTAGGCTGCAAAAGACTCTACTAAATTCTTGGTCTGCCAAGATGCTGGCAGTCCGCACAGTAACTCAGGATAACGAGGGCAAATCCACTCCTGGCGTAGATGGCAAGGTGGAACTCACCCCAACAGAACGCTTTGAACTAGTGGAACAACTTGAACTAGGTTGCAAATCCGCTGCGACTCGTCGTGTGTGGATACCTCAACCTGGCAAAACAGAAGAACGTCTTCTTAGTATCCCAACAATTACTGAACGGGCAAAGCAAGCACTTGTGAAGATGGTCTTGGAACCTGAATGGGAAGCTAAATTTGAGCCTAACAGCTACGGATTCCGACCTGGACGGAGCTGCATGGATGCCATTGAGGGTGTTAAGATAGCAATCCAGCAAAAGAGCAAGTATGTTCTGGATACTGGCATTGCCCCATACTTTGACCGAATCAACCATAAAGCACTGCTAGATAAAATTGGGGCATTTCCAAAACTGCGTAGGCAGATTAAAGCATGGCTGAAGTCTGGTGTATTCGACAAAGGTTCATGGTTTCCCACAGAGGAAAGTACTCCTCAAGTTGGTGTGATTTCACCTTTATTGGCAAATATTGCTCTACATGGAATCGAGGAAGTAGTTAAGACTCTAGGGCGTTCCTTACCAGGTAAACAAGCAAATCATGAGCAGGAAATTACTCTAGTCAGATACGCTGCTGACTTTGTTATCCTTCACCCAGGCTTGGGTGTAATTCATAGGGCAAAAGCGCTGATTGAGGAATTTCTAAAAGGGATGGGTCTTGTACTCAAACCAGAAAAGACTCGGATTGCCCATACTTTGGAAAAAGTGAATAGTGAAGAATCGGGGTTTGATTTCCTCGGATTCAATATTCGCCAATACCCAGTAGGTAAATACGCTACTGGCAAAAACAAACATGGCGGTCTGCAAGGGTTTAAGGCTGAGGTGATGCCCAGTAAAAAGGCAATAAATGCGCACTATGAGAGATTGAATCAGGAAATAGAATCACTCAAATCCTGTACTTCTCAAGTTGAGCTAATTACACGACTCAACCCTATCATAACTGGATGGAGTAAGTACTACTCCAAGACCAATAGTGCCACAACATTCAAAAAGTTAGATCACTTGCTAACGTTGAAGCTCATTGCCTGGGTAAAAGCCAAACATCTTCACAAATCAACAAAAAGGTGGATTAAAAAATACTTTGGCACGAAAGATGGTTCCTGTTGGTGCTTCCGGGCAATCACCGATGGTAAAGAGTTATATCTGAATTACCATACTGATTTCCAGATCACAAAACACATCAAAGTTAAAGGAACTGCCAGCCCATATGACGGAAACGATATCTATTGGGCTGCCCGCAGGGGTAGAAGTGTTGAAATACCAGTAAGAGTCACCAAACTGCTGAAAAAGCAGCAAGGAAAATGCAATGAATGCAGCATATATTTCCGTGATGGAGATGCAATGAAAGTGGAGCATAAAATCCCCAAATTTCAGGGAGGAAAGGACACTTACTCTCAATCCCAACTCCTACATGGACATGGCCAAGACACAAAATCCCGCCAAGAGCGTACTCATGACAAGAGCCAAATCATTGAGGAGCCGTGTGAGGTGAAAGTCTCAAGCACGGTTCTGAAGCCGAGTCACATCAGCGATGGTGTGGCTTAGGGTAATACGGAATGGATTGAAAGGCCAGAAAACTTCTCAGGTGCTTATAACTGTACGTCCACCAACGTGGTAGATTGGCATTCCTTCGGTTTAATGATGGATTTAGCCATGATGGGTTGTGTGCGATTCGTTGGCTAGAAACCAAGCCCTGCAAGGGTTTTGGGGGATAAGCCGCAAGGTAAATTATAGAACCTTGACAACTTGATAGTCATGTTGGTGACATCGAAACAATCGATGAAGTCCAACCCCCTCAGTGTAAGGGTGAAAGCACTTTCCCCACGGTAGCGACTAGCCATCAATCCGTGAAGCGGGAATGAACGGTGGTAAGAGGTCAGTCCAGACCTCAACTCCAACTAGCAAGAGAGTATGGTTAGCGTCAGCGCGAATCTACGTCTGAATCATCGTCATCATATAAAACAGCCTAGTGGGCTAACAGGCTGTGCCAAAAGGCAAGGGTAGAGTGACCGGAATTGCAACCGTTCGGTCTGCACCACTCGTAACCCCGGTGAACAGTAGGAACCTAAACTCTCAACCAATGACTATCAGGAACGAAGTAACCACATAGTTTCTCTCAGGAAGGTCGATGCCTGAGTAGGTGCTAACCGGATGAACTATGGGGCGAGATTGAGTCAGAAGCTAATGCCTACAGTAATGTGTAGGATACGCTGACGGACTCACGGGAAACAGATATATGTAGGTACTTTTTAGCAATGAAAACGACTAAAACGAGTTTCAAGACTACGGTGGTATGGAACAACATCAACTGGAAGAAAGTTCAGCGGATGGTGTTCAAGTTGCAAAAGCGCATACATAAAGCTGCTCAACGTGGGGATGTCAAAGCAATGCGACGACTCCAGAAAACCTTGATGAAATCCTGGTACGCTAAGCTTCTAGCCACGCGACAAGTAACCCAAGATAACGGCGGCAAGAAAACAGCAGGGATAAACGGGGTGAAATCCCTCAGTTATGCTCAACGTCTGGAACTAGCTAACAGTTTAGGAACTACTAGGAAGGTAAAACCGACCCGTAGAATCTCGATTTCCAAACCAGGAACAGACGAAAAGCGACCCCTAGCAATTCCCACAATGGCAGATAGAGCTAATCAGGCGCTAGCTAAATTAGCTATAGAACCACAATGGGAAGCCTATTTCGAGCCAAACAGTTACGGGTTTAGGCCAGGACGGACAGCACATGATGCGATCGCCGCCATCTACTTAGCAATACACTGTAAAGCTAAGTATGTCTTACAGGCGAATATTTCCAAGTGCTTTGACAACATTGATCATCAGAAGCTACTGAACAAATTAAATACCTACCCATCTATGAGACGGTTAATCCGTAACTGGCTGAAAGCTGGATTTATGGATGGAGAGGATGCCTTCCCCAAAGAAGCAGGTACGCCAGCAAGCGAGGTAATCTCTCCTCTACTGGCAAATATTGCTTTTCACGGGATGGAAGAGGTCATTAAGGAATACGCAAACACCTTACCTACTCGTAGGAACCACGGGCAAAAACCAAACCGCGTCCTCAGTTTGATTCGATATGCAGATGATTTGGTGATTATTCACGAAGACATCAATGTTGTATTAGGGGTACAAGCTGTAATCGCAGGTTTCTTGAAAGACATCGGCTTGGAGATCAACCCAAGCAAGACGAGAATTTGCCACACTTTTGCAGAATACAAAGGTGAAAAACCTGGATTCGATTTCTTGGGTTTTAATATCCGACAATTCTCCGTCAACGAGGGGATGAGCGCCAGGGCACCTAAATCAGGCAGAATCCTGGGGTTTCAAACAATTATTCAACCCAGCCAAAAAGCGGTACAACGTCACTACAAGGCTATATCTGACATCATTGATGCCCACAAAGCAGCACCACAAAAAGTGTTGATCCAGAAACTAAATTCCATTATCCAAGAATGGGTTAAGTACTACTCATTTGCTTGCTCAACAGATGTTTTTAGGGGCTTAAATCATAAGATTTATACCAAACTGACATCATGGGCAAGATCCAGACATCCTAATAAAGGTGCCAAATGGGTAGTTGAGAAATACTGGATAAAAGTAGGTGGGGATAACTGGGTGTTTGGTTACATCAACCCAAAAACAGATGAAAGATATATCCTGTCAAAGCACACAGAAACTAAAATTGTCCGTCACCTTAAGGTTAACAATATTCAAGCATTGCCTAGACATTGCCATGACCAAAAGACGAGCCTAGATGGCAGTCTGAGTAGTTCCCAGGACCAGGGTATGTTTTCTGAGGAGCCGGATGAGGTGAAAGTCTCATGTCCGGTTCTGGAGACGAGTAGCACTCGTGAGGGTGTTGCTTAGTTTAATGGTACGGGTGCTGTCCTCGAACCAAGATATATTAACCAATTGCCGCCCATTCGCAATCGCTTGATTGTTAACGTGGCGGGTTCAATTGGCTTGACTCCACCCCAGCAGCGCCGCGAACAAACTGAAGTTAACACAGAAGGCGATCGCGTTACTATCTACGTGGGAGACTCTCGCCAAGGTTGGGTTAAGTCTTATCAAACCCTACTGGAACTCTCCAGTGATGAGCAGTTTCCTGGAGCAGTGCAAGTTTTCATAGACCTCAGCGATATCCGTCCTGCGGGAGAAGCCCTCAAAGGTTTTGGCGGTGTGGCCAATCCGATTAAGTTACCCGAACTTTATCATCGTTGCGCTGCTATTCTCAATAAAGCGATCGGACGGCAATTAAATTCAGTGGAATGCTGCTTATTAATTGATGAAGCAGCTGTTACCATCGTGGCCGGAAATATCAGAAGAAGCGCTGGTATGAGAGAGTTTGCTTCTGATGATGAATTAGGAGCAAATGCCAAGAATAATCTTTGGCAACAGGATCAGAACGGCAATTGGCGCATCGATCCGGAGCGCGACGCACTGAGAATGGCCAACCATACCAGAATTTTCCACTACAAACCCTCTCTTTCAGAATGCCTTGAGGCGGTAAGAAAGCAATATTACAGTGGTGAAGGCGCAATCATGTGGGCAGGTGAGTCAGTTGCTAGGGCAAACTGCGATCTCCTGCCAACGGCAGAGCTAAGAAAAGATTTTCTGAATGCTTACGATCAAGGATTAGCTAGAGAGTGGATTCAAAGCCATTATCCTAATATGGCAACCGATGAGCTAGAACATCGGTTAGCTCGTGTCGGCTTAAACCCCTGTGGTGAAATCATTGGCTCAAATTTTCACTGTAACTTGGCTGAGATCCACCTCAATCAACTTGACCCATACAATTACCAAGAACAAGAGGAAGCATTCAGTGCTGGTGCCCTTTCCGTAGCGGTACTGCTCAATCACAAATTTGTCGAACCCCGCTACCAGTACAGTCGTGAATTAGACCCTATTGTAGGCGTATCCTTCACAGGCTTATTTGACTTCTTTGTCAAGGCTTTTGGCGTTGATTGGTTGCGGTGGTGGGAGCAAGGGCGACCGGAAACCATGGCTGGACTAGAATTTAAGCGGCAGGAGCAAGAATACCTGAGCCGCTGGCACTCCATCGTGCATCGGGTAATCGGGGATTATTGCGATCGCCACAATCTCAAACGCCCCAACCGCTGTACTACCGTTCAACCCTCTGGCACCAAATCCTTACTTACTAGTGCGTCTCCAGGTTGGCATCCCCCGAAAGCGCAGCGTTTTATCCGGCGGATCACTTTCAGGAAGAACGATCCGGTTGCCCTAGCCTGTATTGACTACGGTTACAGTGTTATCCCCTCTCAATCAGATAAAGATGAACAGGGCAATCTGCTTAACGATCCTTTTGATGCGCGATGCTCTGAATGGCTGGTGGAAATTCCAGTTGCCGTACTTTGGGCGGACTTACCAGGAGCCGATCAAATTGACATTAGCCAGTTCTCGGCTGTTTCTCAAAA
>DNXU01000577.1:9455-9719 GCA_003505715.1 Cyanobacteria bacterium UBA8803
TTCAGCGTTGGTACGTGACTCACAACACCTCTTCGACTTGGGAACTGCGAGAACATGAAGTTGAGCCTTTGGGGCAACGTATCTATGAAGCGATCCAGAATGATGAAGGATATATTTCAGCAGCTCTTTTAGCTCGTTTTGACGATCACCAATCTTTTCCCCGTTTACCCTTTGAGCCTATAGACAAAGACACCTATGACCAACTGATGCAAGAGGTCAAAGTACGACGTAAAACCGATGATTTCCGTGCGGCATTACGTTATT
>DNXU01000211.1:0-1026 GCA_003505715.1 Cyanobacteria bacterium UBA8803
AACAAACAACAAACAACAATTAATAATGAAAATTCTCACCATCTGTTCTACCTTTCCCTACCCGGCAACCCGAGGAGGAACTCAGGGAAGAACGTTTAATTTACTCAAGTATTTCTCCCAAAATCATAGGGTTACCTTGATTACTCAACGTTCTCCAGATGTAACTGACTCAGAAATCGCAGGACTGCGTCAGTGGGTAGACGAGTTGGTAGTATTTCCCCGTCCCACGGCAGCGCCAGGGGGAATCGTGCCAAAACTACAGCGTTTTGGTCAGTTCCTGCAACAGGGAACGCCGCCGAATGTACTTTACCTCTATGACTCCAATATTCAAAAATGGATTGATGAAGCCGTCGCTGCTCGTAAGTTTGAGGCCATTACCTGCGAGCATAGTGTTAATGAAATCTACGTGCGTCCGGTGTGGCAAAAGCAACTGCGAACCGTATTGAACATCCACAGTTCCGTTTATCGCACTTGCAAAAACCAGTTGGAAACAGGGACTTCAGACAATGCATGGCGCGATCGCCTATACCTGCCGCTACTCAAAGCCTACGAACAGCGTTCCGTCCGCAAGTTTTCTAGGGTTGTGGTAACGACGGATGAAGATGAGCAGCAGATGCAAGCGTTTGCTCCAGAAGGTCAGGTAACTCTCATCCCCAATGGTGTAGATTTAGCGGAATTTCCCTACCGTCAAGGCGATCCCGGAGGACATCACTTAATTTTTTGTGGGGGAATGGATTATTTTGTCAATATTGATGGTGCCTGCTTACTGGGTTTAGAAATATTACCCCGACTGCAAGAGCGTTATCCCGACACAACCCTCACTTTAGTTGGCTCTAAACCCGCTCCAGAAGTGTTGGCCCTAGCAGAACGTCCGGGGATTAAAGTAACCGGTCGCGTGCCATCAATGGCTGAATATTTGCATCAAGCCACCGTTTGTGTAGTGCCTTTGCGTACAGGGTTTGGCATGAAGATCAAAACCCTAGAGGCTATGGCGGCGGGAGTACCAGTGGTGGGGAGCGATCGGGG
>DNXU01000211.1:1035-1261 GCA_003505715.1 Cyanobacteria bacterium UBA8803
TTGGAAGGACTGAAGGTTGATGGTGGTGATGTTCCTTTAAGAGCGCTGAGAGCTAACTCCGTAACGGAATATGTAGATGCTGTCACCCGACTATTTGAAGATTTTCATCTGAGAGAACAACTCTCTCAGAATGGACGAGAACTTATTGAGCAAAATTATACTTGGGAACGTGCTGCTAAGCTTTACGAACAGGTCATTATAGCTGGTAATGGGTAATAGGTAATAG
>DNXU01000211.1:1318-3659 GCA_003505715.1 Cyanobacteria bacterium UBA8803
CCAATTACCTATTACCCATTACCAATTCCCTATTCTTTATGAAAATTCTGGCGATTTCTTCTACATTTCCTTATCCACCTACAAGAGGGGGGACTCAGCTCAGGACATTTAATTTACTAAGGTACTTGCGTCAGCGTCATACCATCACAGTAGTAACTCAAAGGTCTGAAGATGTGACGGATACTGAAGTGGCAGAACTGCGGGAGTCGGTAGGCGAATTAATGGTTTTTCCTCAACCTCAACCATCAGACACTGAGGGGGGAATACGGTCGAAAGTGCAACGCTTCAGTACCTTTTTACAACAGGGAACTCCTCAAAGCGTATTAGACCTCTACTCCAGTGCCATGCAGCAATGGTTGGATGAGACCATAGAGGCTGGGGAATTCGAGGTGATTACCTGCGAAAACAGTATGAATGAAATTTATGTCCGACCTGAATGGCGGCAGCGGTGGCGAACGGTGGTGAATATTCATAGTTCTGTTTACAGGAAGTACCGCCATCAGTTAGAAATGGGAGCCTCAGAAAAGCATCTCAAAAACCAATTAAATTTGCCCTTGTTGCGTCGTTACGAGGAGCGATATTGTGCCAAGTTCACGGCCATTGTCGTGACAACACCAACGGATCGGCGTCAAATAGACGCTTACGAACCAGACGGCCAGATAACCATGATTCCCAATGGGGTAGATTTAAATCAGTTTCCCAAGCGTACTTCTGACCCTGAAGGATATCGATTAGTATTTATTGGCACAATGGACAGTCAACCTAACATTGATGCCGTGCTATTTTTTAGCCTAGAGGTGTTTCCAGAAATTTTACAGCGCTATCCAGAAGCAACCTTTGATATAGTCGGAGCAAGGCCAGTACCAGAGATTTTAGAGTTGGAGGAACGTCCCGGAATTGCAGTAGTAGGTCGGGTGAATTCTACCGTAGAATATCTACATCAGGCCACAATCTGTGTGGTGCCGCTGCGTACCAGCTACGGGATCAAAAATAAAACCTTAGAAGCAATGGCAGCAGGGACGCCAGTGGTAGCGAGCGATCGCGGTTTGCAAGAACTGGCAGTGGATGGTGCTAACGTGCCGTTGCGAGCTTTAAGAGCAAATGAGTCAGCAGAGTATGTCTATGCAGTCAGTCGGTTGTTTGAAGATCGCCAGCTGCGCAAGCAACTCTCAGAAAATGCGCGAGCTTTTGTTGAGAAGAAATACACTTGGCAACGTGCTGGTGAGCTGTATGAACAAGCGATCGTGGGGAATTGAAGTGAGTGCTTATAGTGTCTTCTGCCTACAAATCTATTTGTTGAGTTGTCATCAAACTCTTGATACAGCTAGCCAAGGGTACAGCCATCACCAGTCCCAACAATCCACCAATACGCGCCCCCATTATCAGTGAAACTAAAATCCATACGGGGTTTAGTCCAGTAAATCCACCGAGAAGGCGGGGTGCTATGCCGTTTTCAATCACCTGATCGATGATAGTGGCAACCACCAAAACTCTTAGCCCAAGCCAGATACTTTGTAGAGCAATCAAGAAACTGACTACAGCAATACTCAAACCAACGCCAAAGGGAAACAAAGCCATAATCCCCATCCCTAAACCAAATAAAAGACCGAAGGGCACTTGCAAAACCAAAAAAGCTACGGTCATTGAGAATCCCATTAATACTGCTAGGGTAGCTTGACCAATAAAGTAATTATGAAAGTTTTGCCGCAGGGCTTCTCGCACTTGGGTAGCATAAGCAAAAGGTAACCAGCCAAAAATTCCGTCCCAGAGTCTCTCACCGTGCAATACTAGGTAAAAGGTTAAGACAACAGTTAGAAATATATTCAAAACACTGCCCACAGTACCCAGTACCCAACTGAGAATTTGACCGCTGAGAGCTTGCAATTGTTCAGATAGGCGTTCCGTTACCTGATCTGCTAATCCACTGAAATTAATCGGCAGCTTCTGGGCTAGTGCCCAGCGATTAAGGTAAGTAAGTTGTTGGTTACCCGAATCAATCCAACTCGGCAAACGCTGGGCGAGCTCTGTGAATTGTGCCAGTATGATAGGGACTAGGATCAGTCCTAAAAGGGCTAAAACTAAAAACGCCAGTAGGAAAACTACTAAAATAGCTGCATTCCGCTTCATGCCGCGTCGCTTGAGAAACTCAACAGGGTAGTCTAAAACAAAGGCTAGTAAGGTGGCCGTTATAAATATAGTGATGGGGGCTTGAAAATAGTGAAATGTTAGGATGAATAACCAACCATTCAAAAAAAGTAACGGGTAAGCTAGTCCCATCACTAACCATCGAGGCAGTTTAGTCGTAAATTTCATTGGGTGAGACTGGTTATAGCAGTTCTCG
>DNXU01000211.1:3808-4028 GCA_003505715.1 Cyanobacteria bacterium UBA8803
GAGGGATGAGGGATGAGGGAATAAATTATGGTATTTTACCTAAAGGAGAAACTCTATAAGTTGCCAGAGCTAATCGGAGATAGAGATTGAGGATAAGGTCAACAAGGATTGATCGTTTGTTAAGCTTCCTTATGCGTCTGGGTAAAATCCGAACCCTTCTAATTGTAGGGATTGGTATCTTACGAAATTTAAAGCTGATTACCCATCACCATGTAATATC
>DNXU01000211.1:4117-11593 GCA_003505715.1 Cyanobacteria bacterium UBA8803
CGGACTCCTAAGAAACCCATCGGGTTTGTTTAGTGTCTCAACGAGCGATCGCGCTCGTGAAAGGCTTGATATAACAGAAGATACATTTTACACCAGATAGCCAGGAGACTCGATTACTTCAAACCTGGGTCGTAATACGGAATTTGGTTGAAGTTAAAGGCAACAAGATTGTTTGCAACAGCCATGCCCATACATGCTTCAGGAGCAAATCAGCCGAAACATTCTGGAGAAGGAGTAGGTTAGGCTGAAGAATAAAGAGGTTTGATACCTTCATACTTTATCCTTCATACTTCATACTTTCCCAATCCCCAACCTATATGGGAAAAAAGCACCTTCGCAACTTCAGTTCGCTATTTGGCTTCCTCCTTCTGGGTCTTTCCCTGTGGGCGATCGGTGGCCAACTGCGAGAATATAACTACCACGACATACTTAACAGTTTAGTAGCACTGCCCAAGATTCGCTTAGTTTGGGCACTTGGGTTGACTTCCTTAGCCTATCTAGCCTTGAGCGGCTACGATCTCCTCGCCCTGCACTATATTCGCTATTCCCTTGCCTACTGGAAGATCGTACTGGCGAATTTTATTAGTAATGCTGTCAGCAATACGATTGGTTTGTCTCTACTTACTAGCAGTGCCATCCATTATCGATTTTACTCTGGTTGGGGAATACCGCCAGTGGCGATCGCTATAGCAATTGCCTTCGTGAATTTAAGTTTTTGCCTGGGACTGTTAGCCCTCGGTGGCGTGATATTTCTTTTAGTTCCCTTACCCATTCCCCCCCAGATCAATTTTCCCTGGCTCTCAGCACGTCCTCTGGGTGTTATTTTCTTGCTGATCATTGGGATCTACTTATTAGGTAGCCTTTTCATCCGCAAACCGTTTAAATTGGGCAACCTTGACTTTCGCTTCCCTTCCTTCAAGATGGCTGCGGCACTGATCGCAGTTTCTTCTGTGGAATGGGGTTTAGCCGCAGCAGTGCTCTACACGCTCCTACCAGAAACCACAGCGTTATCTTATCCAACTTTTTTAGGCATCTACTTGTTGGCAATGGCAGCAGGCGTTTTTAGTAACGTTCCCGGTGGGTTAGGTGTGTTTGAAACAATTGTTCTGCTGTTAGTGTGGCCTCATATTCCGGCAGCAACAGTTTTCGCCTCATTGTTAGCCTATCGAGGTGTGTACTACTTCCTACCGCTTTTTATTGCCACCTTATTACTAGGATTCTATGAACTGAAAACGCGATCTAAATATAAATCAAAACGATGGTAATTTAGTCCTGCGTGGCGGAAATAACCCTGAAAGTGGTAATGGGCAATAGGTAATACTAATTTCATTCATGGCTGTGAAATTTTTTCATCGGGACTGCCATCTATTATCTGCCATCTGCCTTCATCGCACTAGCAGCATTAAAAATATATCAAGCAAACACCACCGTGCGATTCCCGTAAACCAACACTTGATGCTGCAAATGTAAGCGTACTGCCCTTGCTAACACTACTCGTTCTAAATCCTTGCCTTTGCGAATCAAATCAGCAACAGTGTCTCGGTGGCTCACTCGCACGACATCTTGCTCGATGATTGGGCCACCATCTAGTTCTGGAGTGACGTAATGTGCTGTAGCCCCAATAATTTTGACCCCTCGTTCATAGGCTTTCTGGTAAGGTTTAGCTCCTGCAAATGCTGGTAGAAACGAATGATGGATATTAATAATTTGGGGAAATTTGGTAATAAACTCAGAACTTAGAACTTGCATATATTTAGCCAGAACTACCAAATTAATTTGGTACTGACTTAGGAGTTCTAACTGTTTAGCTTCCTGTTCAGCTTTGTTGTCTTTCGTAATAGGAATAGTGTAAAAGTCAGCCCCAAATTGCTCGCAGACAGCTTTGAGGTCGGGATGGTTGCTCATAATTAAGGGAATTTCTGCCGCAAACTCCTTTGCCTGCTGCCGCCAGAGCAAGTCTAAAAGGCAGTGGTCTTGCTTGCTCACCCAAATCGCAATTCGGGGGATAGTGTCAGAAAAATGCAGCTGCCAACTGGCTTGCAGGGGTTGTGCGATCGCCTTAAAAGCGGGTCCAATCAATTCTTGAGGCAAGTTAAATCCCTCTAGCTGCCATTCGAGGCGGGTGAGAAATAGTCCAGCGGCAAAGTCGGTATGGAGATCGGCATGGATAATATTGCCGCCGTTCGCGTAAATAAAATTAGCAAATTTGGCAACAAGTCCCGGTCGATCTGGACAGGAAATGAGGAGTATAGCTGTAGGGACTGTCATGGATTGAGCCTTAGAGCGAGATCGCTACGTATTGTAGGAGGATGGGAAAAGGATTTGAGTTTTACATTATAGATTAGTCAGATACATGAATCTAGAGTTGTATTTTTTCTAAAATCTCAAATCGCCAATCTAAAATCTTGTGGTTAGAACAACCGAGGCGTAAGTTCTGGACAAAAATAGGCGGGTTATCCCTACGGTTCAGCATTGCGGGAGTCTGGCAATATAAATAGTAGCTGTAGGGGAAAAACCATGAACAACTTTTCTATCCAATCACTGTATAACTGGTATCGCAACACTCTCCGCAATCCCAAGTACCGCTGGTGGATCGTTTTCGGAACGCTATTGTATATGCTCAGTCCGTTTGATATCGCCCCGGATTTTATTCCCATCATCGGTCAAATTGACGATATCGCCATTTTAACCCTGCTGGTTTCGGAGGTTTCACAGTTATTGATTGACAACGTCAAATCTCGCAAAGGCGCAACCGTGACTGCTGAAAGTAGCGACCCTACGGAAAAGACGGTGGATGTCGAATCTGTATCGGTTAACTAACCGGGACAATGGGAAAATGGGGGTGAGAAACTGATTAAGCGCTGTCTATCCTCACCCTAAGCGAGGGATGGGGGCTTACGCAGCTACAGCATAATATAGGCGCAATGGTGCGTTAGCTTTCGCGTANNCGCGTAACGCACCCTACTAATAGTTGTATCCTTCATCCCTTTCATGGCTCTTGACTTCTTCGCCAAGACTAGCGGCACTTGGATTAATGCCACAACTGTAGCCCTTGGTACGACCTTGGGTTTGTTTCTCAAGCACCGTCTGCCTTTGAGAATGCAACAGATTATTACTCAGGGGGTAGGACTGTTGACACTTTTTCTAGGCTTGACTATGGCAGGGAGTATGGCTCAAGTGCAGGTCGGTTCTGTTGATGGGGTCGTATTGGGACTGCTAACTATAGTATTAGGGGGAGTACTGGGGGAATGGTGGCGAATTGAGGCGGGGCTCCACTCGGTTGGGAATTGGCTCAAAAATCGTTTCCGGGGGAGTGGCAGTTTTACTGAAGGTTTTGTTGCGGCCAGTTTATTGTTTTGCGTTGGGCCCATGACGTTGCTAGGTAGTTTGAATAATGGCTTAACGGGGGACAATACCCTGCTAACCCTCAAAGCAGTGATGGATGGTATTGCTGCGATCGCTCTTTCCAGTAGTTTTGGTGTGGGAGTAGGGTTTTCTATAGTCGTGATTCTTTTGTATCAGGGTGGCATTTCGCTGGTCGCTGGGATTTTAGCTCAAGCATTACCTGACCCCGCTAATAACCCCCAGATTCTTTTAGTAACAGGTGTCGGAGGGTTGATGATTTTGGCTACAGGCATTAATTTACTGGAGTTGGCTCAAGTGCGGGTTGCCTCCTTTCTACCTGCTTTAGGGCTAGCTCCCCTAATCTATCAAGTAGTTAAATTTATTGGTTAATATTTCTAGGACTATAAGTAGGGTGCGTTAGCATAGCGTAACGCACCCTTGCCCCTATATATGGTGTATTGGCTTAAATCTCCCATCCGAAAGTGCATAAGCGGCGATAGCTCAGAGATAAATAGGAATGGACTACATTGACTCGCCCGGACTGCCCCTAGTCACGGGTGTTTTTTTCTGTTCTTAGTACAAGACCCCCCATTCCCCTTCGGCTACGCNNCTCCCAGGGCGGGTTTTGTACTAGCTCGATCGCTGATTACCAATATTAATCGCTAAACCCGCCCCTACAAGCATCATAAATAATGAAAGCGTAATTCCCCCATTCCCCACTTTCAAGACAGATCTCAGTTATAATGGTTTGGCTCAAAAGAATAGGAGTGTATGACAATTTCACAACAGCTGTCATACAGAATTCCGACCAGCGTGGGCAGGGAGCTTAACTTAACATCAAATCCTATAGAATGGCCTGATTTCAGTAATCTGCCTTACACTTAAGATAAACTTCATAAAAACTTTATAAAAATGGCCGGAAAGGTAAAGAGTCAGTGAAGTAGGGGCAGGAGTACTAGCTTTTTGTTTAACACCCTCAATATGATTGGCATCAGGTATTGAATCAAAAATGCTACTGACCTGTATTACAACCGAACTCTAAGCTGTGATTAGCACAACAAATTTTCCCTATTCTTTCTCGGTGCATGCGCTGGTTCTGAACAGTTCAACTCGGGGGCATCTGTTACAGCAACCCGTCCATCCCTCAGTAACCAGTAAGCTCAAACGTTCCATTGACATTCTCGGTGCCTTAGTTGGATTGCTCGTTACTGTTATCATCGGTATACCGATCGCGATCGCCATCCAGTTCGATAATCCAGGCCCGATCTTCTACAGCCAAGTGCGCTGCGGCCTCAGCGGTAAACCCTTTCGCATCTGGAAGTTCCGCTCAATGGTGCTAGATGCCGATCGCCAGCAACATATGGTTCAAAATCAGGCTAAAGGCCATATCTTCAAAAATCACAACGATCCCCGTATTACTCGCGTAGGTCGTTTTCTGCGCTGCACCAGCTTGGACGAATTACCTCAATTTTGGAACGTCCTCACAGGTGATATGAGCTTAGTAGGTACTCGACCCCCTACAGTTGGCGAAGTGATGCACTACAAGAAGCACCATTGGGAACGGTTAAATGTTAAGCCAGGAATAACTGGTGAATGGCAAGCTAACGGTCGCTCATGCGTCAGCGATTTTGAAGACATTGTGCGCATGGATGTTGCCTATCAGCACAAGTGGTCTGTGTTCTATGATATTTCGTTGATTGCCAAGACAGTCTGGGTGGTTCTCCACAAGCACGGTGCTTGTTAAAGGGATCTTATTAACTCCTCATTAGTCTTTATCATCTTTAGGATCTACCTTGCTCTGACGGTCTTTAATTATAATTGTCACCTCACTCCGCTGCCAAGGCGAACAAGAACTCTTTTAGTAGTAAAACTTTAGTGACGCCCATGAACTAATAGGGCCTGATGTTCAAGTTATCCTGAAAAAGTAATAACTAACCTCATTGATGGTTAGATGAGCTATGAGTTAAGAGATGACTCTATTAACTCATAGCTTTATCATCATGACACTACCCAACTGGATTACCTTTTCCCGCTTGCTGGGATTACCCTTTATCTTGTACGGTCTGCACCACCCAACCGACCGGATACGCTGGATCTGTTTGGCAATATTTCTAGCTGCTGCCTTTACGGATTGGTTAGATGGTTATCTAGCCCGTAAACTGAACCAAATTACGGATTTAGGTAAGTTTCTTGACCCTTTAGTCGATAAATTGTTGGTATTAGCTCCCCTATTGGCGTTAATTGAGCTGGGTCAAGTCCCCGCTTGGGGGGTGTTTCTAATTTTGGCACGGGAATTGGCGATCGCGGGTTGGCGAGTGAACCCCAATTTAACGACGGGCATTAGCGGAGCCAATATCTGGGGTAAGCTCAAAACGGTGAGTCAAATTACCGCGATCGCCTTATTAATAGCGCCTCTACCCGATGTGTGGCACTTGCCCGCTTTGATAGGGTTCTGGTTATCTGTTAGCCTGACATTAATTTCTGGCGGCGTTTACCTTTGGCCTCAAGTTGCTGCTAATATTTGGTCGTCTGGGGAGAAATCCACGTCTACTTCATGACGGCCATAGGCTTGGTAATCGTTTTGGAAGGAATCCACCAGACCCCCTAGCAGATCGTATTCCGGCACCCAACTGAGTTGAGTCATTGCCTTATGTACGTCGGCAAAAAAGTGCTGTACTCTTATGGGGAAAGCTTTACGCTTGCCAAAATCAAACTGTTTTGGATCGTAATGTACAATCTTGAGGTCATCGGCTGACTTGCCAGCAGCAACGGCACAGGCACGCGCCAAACCATCAAAGGTGACATAGCGATCGCCTGATACATTATAAATTTGCCCTACCGCCTCCTGGTTCCCCAGTACGAGAGACATAGCATAGGCTAAGTCTTTCACATGACCGAACTGGGTAATGTGCATACCGTTACCAGGGATTGGAATGGGGCGATCGCGAACGATGCGATCGAAGAACCAGGCTTCCAAATCATTGTAGTTTTGGGGGCCATATATATAAGTAGGTCGAATGGCTGTAAAGGGAAGATTTTGCGCTCTCAGGTACGTTTCTGTTTCATGCTTGCCTTTGTGGCGGCTTTTAGGGTCAACCGGATCTCCTTCAACATGAGGCATTTGGTCTGACTTGAGGTAGACTCCCGCCGAACTCATATAAACAAAATGCTGCACCCGGTCTTTAAAAAGCTCAGCTAAGGGTTGGGTGTCGCTCAATTCTCGACCGTTGTTGTCAAAGATGGCGTCAAACTCTTCTGATGCTAACTTTTCTTTAAGTTGGGCGGCATCGGTGCGATCACCATGAATCTGTTGGATGTCTGCCACAGGTGCCGGTTTATTCCCGCGATTGAACAGCACCACCTCATGTCCCTGTTCCACCAAAATTTTGGTTAGATAAACGCCAATGAAACGGGTTCCCCCCACGATCAAAACTCGCATTCTGTCTAATCCTTAGTTGTTTAGGGATGCAACAGATATATTCTCTCATTGAATCTTCACTAAAGTAAAAGCTTCAGCACTACCAACAGAGATGCTATTGGGTAATTGCAAAGCTGTCAAGGTTGACTCATCCAATAAGAGATACGCTGAAGTTGAGCGCAACTTTTCTAATGTCGTAAAATCTGCCGGAATTACCTGGCGATCGCTATAAAAATCCAAACTGGGTCGTCGATAGGCAAAAGAGGTATACACTACTGTGCCGGGAGGTGTTTGCTCTTGAAGTAAAACCGCTACTGGCTTTACCGGAAATGCTTCATTTAACTCCCACAACCAGGATTGAGAAGTCATCAACAGAGTTAATGTCAAGTACATTCCTCCTAATAAAATGGGGATAAATATCCGGTTTTGCTTTTGGACTTGCCAAGCCGCTGTACTCATAGTCAGCAGCACAACCCCTCCCATGAGGATTAACATCGGCTGTGGATCTGCAACAACGAAATATACGGAACCCCCCACTCCGGCAAAGGCAAGGAATCCTAGACTACCGACTAAAATGCGGGGATAGCTTTTGCTATTTGCCCAAAAACATGACAATTGAGCGCCAACGGCAAGGGCAAGAAAAGGATATAACGGCATAATGTACCAGGGCAACTTGGTACTCATCAAGGAAATTGTGCCCAGATAACTAACCG
>DNXU01000211.1:11623-11872 GCA_003505715.1 Cyanobacteria bacterium UBA8803
CAACGTTTTTGCCATGCCAGAGCCAAGCCTCCAGGCCAAAACAACAGCCAAGGCCAGCTATATTTAAGTAACTCCAAGCAATAATACCAAGGAGAGCCACTATTCCCTTCAACGGCTTGAGAGATGCGTTCTAAACTTTGAGCCTGGAAGTGAACCTGCCAAAAGGTTGCCCCATAATAGTGCCACTGGGCAATATACCAGGCAGCGACGGGTGCATTGCCTAAGAGGAGACCTAGCCAGAAATAGGGA
>DNXU01000551.1:0-4242 GCA_003505715.1 Cyanobacteria bacterium UBA8803
TTTTTCTCCGCTATATCATGTATTCACAGTATACGATAATCGGCTGTTAAACCCGCCTACGCAGCGTTCCTCCCCCTGCTTTAAGCAGGGGGAGGAACGCTGCGTTTATCCTGGTGAATGAAGATGCTATCCTCTCCCTCGTCGCTTTTCCAGATATTGAAGTTTCAATCCAGCAGCTGTTTCCCCGTAAAAAGCAAAATCAAGGGCACAACCGGACTTAATATTACCAATTACCAGGCTATTAGCTAGGGAAGCATTTCAATGATGTAAATATCCGGAAAATGCCAACAAAGTAGCTCCTCAGCAATTTTGTCGAGGAATCCTGCTATCTCTCCCTTCAGCGTAAATCATCTGCGAAACTTTCGGCGGCTCATTCCCAATATGAAACGCACGGGCACGTTCTTCAATCACCCGATCTGCTTTCGTCACCCGCTCAAATTGTCGGTTGTGTTCCGCCCAAGATTCCACGACAATAGTTTCTACAAACCGACTCGGCTCGGATAAATCCTGAAACAATCCCCACTGAATTGCCCCATCTCGACGGCGACTTTTACTGAGTACTTGCATCGCCTTGGTAAATTCCTCCCCATTGGCTGGGTCAATCCGATATTCTAGGGTAATCAAAACTGGGCCATCCTGGGGGCAAGGTTCAATAGTACGGGCAGGTTGATGCCAGTGCAGGGAAGCACTTAAATCCAATTTCTCCACACATTGCAGGCGATAGCGAGGGACTATTATGGCACATACTATCAAGCCAACCGCCGCCGCAGTAAGAGCAGTAGAGATGTCAGTTCGTTGCGCGATCGCACCCCACAATAAACTCCCCAACGCTATGCATCCCTGAAACACTAACATATGAATCGCTAAGGCTCTAGCCCTTACCCAAGACGGAACGGCAGTTTGGGCAGATACACTCAAACTCACCATAACCGTAAGTGAGGCAATTCCCACTAAGAACATTACCCCACACACCAGGTAGAAGTTGCGCACCGATGCTAGTATCAGCATCATCGCCCCCATCAGTACCGATGCCCCTGCTACCAGACGGTCAATTGAGGTTTTTTGCCGTGCTTTAGGTAAAATGAAGGCTCCGGCTAACCCACCAATTCCCCAAAAACCGAGAATCAGACCATATCCCAGGGCATCTAGCCCTAACTCTTTACGCCCCAACAGCGGTAATAAGGCAAATAAGGCACTGCCAAAGAGAATATAAGCAACAGTACGAATAAACACCGTCTGGAGGAGTGGCGCAAAACGCGCATAGCGAATTCCCGCCTGGATAGCGCCGATAAACCTTTCAGCAGGTAAAGCACTCTTTTGGGGTACGCGCTCCCAGCGATACAGTACCAAAATCACCCCGACAAAGGAAGCCGCATTGAGCAGAAAAACCATACCCGTACCAGCGGCAGCAATGACTATCCCTGCTACCGCAGGGCCAATTGAACGGGATAGGTTGATGGCAATACCATTTAAGGTCACCGCTGATGGTAATTCCTCTTTAACAACCAATTCCGGAATCAACGCTTGCCATACAGGCATATTGACCGCACTCCCAACACTGAGAGCAAAAGTGAGGATTAACAGCATCCAAGGTGTTACCATCCCTGCTACCGTTAACCCTCCTAGTAAACCAGCAGCCAATAGCATCCAACCCTGGGTAAACAATAGCATCCGGCGGCGATCGATGACATCTGCGATCGCACCAGCAGGTAAAGCGAGCAGAAAGAATGGTAAGCTGGATGCTGCCTGCATGAGAGCCACTAAAAATGGTGAGGGCGATAGAGAAGTCATCAGCCATGCAGCCCCGACATCATGCATCCAAGTGCCAATAGTTGACACCGCAGACGCCATCCAGAGGGCACGAAACAAGCTTTGACGCAGAGGACTCCAGGTTGATATGGGTGTGGTGGTGGATGCGCTCATGAAACCTTGGTAGTAAAAGCGATCGAGAAGCGTTAGATCAAATTCCTGTGATCGCGTAGTGTAGAGACTAGGAAACAGGGAATGATTTTATCGTACTAATATTTTTTCATGCTGTTAAATTAGTAGGGTACGTTAGCCTTTGATGAGTTATGTGCTAGGGTACTGCCTGCCGAATCAACATCACAAAACTCGCTACAGATAGATCCCATTTCTACCAACACTTCCCTCTGCTGGTTGAGCGCAATTCCCCCTCAGGAGCGATCGCATCCCTCACGCCAGCTTGCTAAATTGTTAATAACAAAAGAAAACTGCACTGGCTGGGAGTTATACCGCAGTGACCCATAGCTGGATATCAAAGGAGAGCGATGTCAGATATCCGGACAGTGTAGAAAAATACGATAACTGAGATGGCGTGGAGTTTTTATCGCTTCCTCCACTTTATCACTACCAACGGGAGACTAAACTCTCCATCAGAGCGGTCAGAGGTAGTGGACGTTGAGGGTCGTAATTATAACTGAATATATCATCCCAACCGCCTTGGCTCAGTCTTGAGCCGAGGTGGCCATCCATAGGAATTTATTGGTGAAAAATGGTTTCTAATCAACACAAATTCAATAAGGCTCTGATTAATAATCTCCTGGTTGGGCTATTACTGCTGTTGCTTTTAGCTCCTTTTGCTGGATTAGCCCCATTGATGTTAATTGTGGGAGTGGCTGGTCTTAGTTTGGCATTTGGATCGGTACTACAAGCACTTTTAACGGATACTCCTAGCCAGGAAGAGAATAAGGAGAGGAACGAGGAATCTCCAAATCCATCCCCACCTCACTGATAGGGATATTAGCCCTTTTCACCTCATGACAACGAGTCAGGTTCTTGGCCCGAAACTACAGGTGCTGTGGCATTCAATTTCAACTCAGGATGATCTTCGACCACCTGATGTAAATTCCACTCATTCTTAAACAACAGCACCGGACGACCCCAGTTATCTTTTACCGTTACTGTATTAAACAAGCGCCCCGCCTTTTTCAGGGCATCCCAACCCCCGGCGACCCAACGAGCTACACTGTAGGGCAACATTTCCAAGATTGTTTCTACACCATACTCATTGAGCATCCGGAACTGCACTACCTCAAATTGCAACTGTCCCACAGCAGCTAAAATTGGGTCGCGCTTGGACTCATCTACAGAGTACATGATTTGCACCGCTCCTTCTTCTCGCAACTCCGTTACTCCCTTGTGGAATTGCTTGAACTTGGAAGGGTTGGGATTTTTCAAATAGGCAAACAGTTCTGGCGAAAAGCAAGGAATCCCTTCGTACTCTAATCTCTTGCCGTTGTAGATCGTATCGCCGATCGCAAAAACTCCCGGGTTGTTCAACCCAATCACATCCCCAGCATAGGCGACCTCAATCGATTCTCGGTCTTGAGCAAAAAGTTTTTGCGGTCTTGACAAACGTACCGTTTTCCCAGTGCGGGCATGATTCACGGTCATGTCTTTCTCAAACTTTCCCGTACAAACGCGCACAAAGGCTACCCGATCCCGGTGCTTCGGGTCCATATTCGCTTGCAGCTTGAAAACAAAACCCGTAAACTCTGGATAAATTGGCGTAATTATGCCTTCTGTAGAATTGCGGGCAGCAGGTTTGAGGGCATAGTCCAAAAAGGAATCTAGAAAGAGCTGAACGCCAAAATTAGTCATAGCGCTGCCAAAGAATACGGGCGTCATCTGCCCTTTATGAACCTGCTCTAAATCCAGTTCTGGACCAATACCCTCGATCAGTTCCAATTCTTCTTTGAGTTGGTAGTAAAGGTCTTGCTCTAATAACTCCTCAATGCGGGGGTCACCCAAATTTACTACCGTATCTTTTGCCTCTCGCGTCCCGTGGGCGCTGCGTTCAAATAGGTGAATCTGCTGCTTTTGGCGGTCAAAGACTCCCTTGAAGCGATCGCCCATACCAATCGGCCAGTTTACCGCATAGGTATGCAATCCCAGTTCCTTCTCAATCTCATCAAGTAGTTCTAAGGGTTCCCGTCCCGGACGGTCTAATTTATTGACAAAGGTAAAAATCGGAATACTCCGCATCCGGCAGACTTCAAATAATTTCCGCGTTTGCGGTTCCAAACCCTTCGCCGCATCAATCAGCATCACTGCGTTATCTGCCGCCGCTAGGGTACGATAAGTATCCTCACTGAAATCTTGGTGTCCCGGCGTATCGAGCAAATTGACCTGGCAATTGTGATACTCAAACTGCAACACCGTTGAAGTGATGGAAATTCCCCGTTGTTGCTCCATGGCCATCCAGTCAGAGGTAGCCTTACG
>DNXU01000551.1:4290-4494 GCA_003505715.1 Cyanobacteria bacterium UBA8803
AGCTTTTCCGTCAGCGTGGTCTTACCCGCGTCTGGGTGGGAAATAATCGCAAAGTTACGCCGATGTTCTACAGCAGCTTGCAGTTCGGTTTCAAATTCAATGGACATTCAATCAGACCGCTCGGGGACTTTCAACAAACATTAACATTTTGACACACTCCACCCTTATCCTGCTGTAAGGAACTGCCAAAAAATAAATTATCCA
>DNXU01000210.1:0-1342 GCA_003505715.1 Cyanobacteria bacterium UBA8803
GGGATGGGGGATGGGGGATGAGGAAGAGGGATTTTAAGCTTGTGAGGAGTGGGGGCAATAGTGAAGTTTACATCAATTGGCTCGTGTAGAGAGGCCATCCGCTGGGCGATGGCTCAGTGTCGTAGGGGTACTCTGGCTCTATTGGAAGGAATTGACCAGAAAACCTTTTGTAGGCAAGCTCATCCAGATTTCAGTCCTGTGGGTTGGCACTTTGGCCACATTGCTTTTACAGAAGCTTACTGGATATTAGAGCGAAGTGCTTGGTTGGAGCCTGTGTTTCCGGAATATCACCAACTCTTTGCCGCTGACGGCTTACCTAAGGAAGAACGTCAGAATTTACCGACCTTAGCAGAGATTTATGATTATCTCGATACCGTCAGAACCCAAGTCTTCAAATACTTAGAAACCGCACCCCTAGAGCGACAAGAACGTCTGTGGCGCTGGTTGATTCAGCATGAAAGCCAGCACGGTGAAACCATTGCCTTTGTGGTTCAATTACATCGCTGGCAATTGTGGGAACGGCCTCAAGAGATTTGGGTTAGGGGTCATGCGGCTCATATCCCCTCTTCTGTTAAACCGTCATCAGAGATGATGGAGATTCCGGCGGGTGAGTTTGAGATGGGCAACAATTCTATTGATGCAATGGATAATGAGCGATCGCGTCATCGGGTGTATCTGGATACTTATTGGATAGAACGCTATCCCGTCACCTGTGGCGAGTACCGCATCTTTATTGAAGCGGGTGGCTACCAGAATGAGCGTTGGTGGTCAGTAGCAGGGTGGAAGTGGCTTGAGGAAAATCCGGTTGCCCTTCCCCTCTACTGGTCAGACGATCCCACCTGGGACAATCATCCCGTCTGCGGCGTTAGTTGGTACGAAGCCGAAGCGTATGCGCGATTTGTTGGTAAGCGCCTGCCAACGGAGGCAGAATGGGAAAAAGCCGCCAGTTGGGATTCGATAGCTGGACGGGGCCATACTTATCCTTGGGGAGACGCCACACCAAACTTGCACCACTGTAATCACGATAATACTGTTGGACAAACAACACCCGTGAATGCCTATCCCCAAGGTCAAAGTGCCTATGGCTGCTATGACATGTTAGGTAATGTGTGGGAATGGACGGCCAGTTGGTTTGGCGGTTATGAGGGATTTACCAGCTACCCTTACCGAGGCTATTCCCAAGCCTATTTTGACGGCCAGCATCGGGTGCTGAAAGGAAGTAGCTGGGCAACTCGTCCTTGGGCAATGCGTTCCAGCTTTCGCAACTGGTATTACCCCAGCGTCCGCCAGATTTTGGCGGGGTTTCGCTGTGCTTGTGGGAGGGATTAGGGATGAGGGATTA
>DNXU01000210.1:1500-2919 GCA_003505715.1 Cyanobacteria bacterium UBA8803
GAGGGGTGAGGGATGAGGGATGATGTCTTAGAACAGTTACAGAATTTGTAACGCTATGAGCTGGGGATGGCTCTTTGAGTTAGTTTGTCAGTTATTGAACTGGCTAGATTTTCTACTCTCACTCAAAGGTAATCTTTGATGCGAAATAACTACCCTATGCTGGCGCGAATGCCTGTTGTTTTAGTAACACTATTGTTGAGTTTGGCTTCACTCCTAGAGTGTTTACCCAGTAAAGCCGGACAGTACACTAAGCAGCAGTCTCTAATTTCACCTGTTGCACAAACTCAACCAGAAATCCAGGGGGCAGCTTTACCCCAAACCCTGGCTCCTAAATTACTACAGGATATGGCTTGGCGCTCGTTTGTGCCTCTCAAAGAAGTGCGGATTATTCGCACGGAAGAAACCATAGTGAACGGTTGTCTAAGTATTGCCCCACCGGATGTTCCTTGTAATGCGATCGCTCTTCCCGGTTGGAAAGTTACAATTGAGGCCAGACAAAACCGCTTTGTTTATCATGCCACCAAGGAGAACGGTTTTAAGTTGAATGGACTGGCCAGCGTTTCACCAGCCATTACCAATCAAGTCCTGGAAGATGCATCTTGGCGTTCAGGATTGCCCCTTGAAAAACTCCAGCTTTACTGGGTGGAAAACAAGACCTGGGGTGATGGTTGTTTTGGACTGCCGGGGGTAGGTTCTTGTATAGCGGCGAAGATGCCGGGATGGCAAGTGACCGTTACAGATGGCTCACAGCAGCGTTGGGTTTATCGTACAGGACTCTCCCATACCGTATTATTTGACCCTGATGCTAGCAAAATTACCAAAAAAGTACCATCCAATTTTACCCAGGGCACTAGGAATGCTGTTTTACAGGATATGTCTAAGCGCACGGGCATTGGGCGATCGCAACTTCAGGTTATCCTGGCCGAACCCAAGACGTGGAATGGTTGTTTAAACATTGCGCCACCAGGAACAGCTTGTACCAAAATAGGACTAGAGGGGTGGCGTGTAGTTGTGGAAGGTTATCAACAACGTTGGGTTTATCATGTGGCCAATGGTCGGGGACTCAAACTCAATGGTCTAGAGAGTTTACCTAGAAGCCTGATGAGAGCAGTATTAAAAGATGTTTATCCTGCCACAGAAGCACCTCCACCCAACCTCCAGATTTTTTGGGCTGAACAGAAAGTTTGGACAGATAGCTGTCGGGGGTTTCCAGCCAGTTCTCCAGATACTTGTACTAAGGGGGAATTTCCGGGTTGGATTGTCACGACGACTGATGGCAAGACACGCTGGGTTTATCATACAGGGCTGTTGATTGGAGCTAGCTTGCATTCAACTGTGACCAGCGAGCAATTCCATTCCAGGGATTTGTTTACGCAAACGCCCCCCTAACCCCCCCAATCTGGGGGGAACAAGAAATTT